>CAZRHX010000048.1:0-9756 GCA_964599855.1 uncultured Tissierella sp.
AATAGCCACATGATTTACATACCCTATGAGGTAATTTCTGCTCATGACATTGTGGGCATTCCATACTAGTTTTTCTATTCAAAGTATAAGAAGAAGCTCTCCTTTTGTCCCTTCTAGCTTTAGAAGTTTTTCGCTTTGGTACTGCCATTTAAAACACCTCCTTAATTCTAATCAAAAAAATTCTTTAATTTTTCAAATCGTGGATCTATATTCCCTACAATACAATCACAAGATTCTTGATTGAAGTCTGTTCCACACTCAGGGCATAAACCCTTACAGTCTTCTTTACATAAAGTTTTCATAGGTAAAGAAGACAAAACTTCTATGAGGACATATTTTTCTATATCTAAGATGTCATTATTATAATATATAATATCTTCATCTTCTTCTTTATCCTCTTCTTGCATTTTCTTATAATCTTTTAGTTTAGCAGACAAAGATGTTTTCACATCTTTTAGCGTAGAGTTCAAGCAACGATCACAATCTGTTTTAAAGGTATAATAAGTAATTATATTTATTATATATTCCCTATTTATTTTACAGATTTCTCCTGTGTATTTTATAGGGTCTAGAATTTCAAATTCCTTTAAATTTAAATTTATATCACTGTTGACTATTTCTCCCTCAAAAGAATATACTATTTCATCTTTAGAGAATAAATTAGATAAATTAATACTCACTGATTTTCACCTCTTTAACTAACAAGATTTATTATATAAACTAGCGACTCTTTTGTCAAGAACTATCTATTATTTACTAAAGCTAAAGTTTCTCTAGCAATCATAAGCTCTTCATTAGTCGGAATTACCATAATTTTAACTTCAGAGATATTTTTACTTATAATAGCCTCTTTACCACGTATTTTATTTAACTCAGTATCTATTATAACATTTAGACATTTTAGATTCTCACATACGCCTTCTCTTATGATATCAGAGTTTTCACCTACACCAGCAGTAAATACTAATGCATCAATACTACACATCTGTGCTGAGTAAGCTGCAATATATTTTGTAACTCCATTGCAAAATATTTTTAAAGCAAGTGTAGACCTTTCATCTCCTTCTATGGCTAGATCTTCTAAATCTCTAAAATCACTACTTATACCTGTAATACCCAATATCCCAGATTCTTTATTTAATACATCATTTACCTCGTGAAAATCAATGTTTTCCTTTTCCATTATATAAGGTATTATCGCAGGATCAATATCTCCTGATCGTGTCCCCATAGCAAGGCCTGCTAAGGGAGTAAATCCCATGCTAGTATCTATCGATCTTCCACCTTGTACAGCAGCTACACTCGCTCCATTCCCTAAGTGGCAAGTTACTATATTAAGATCTTTTATGTCTTTATCTAGCATCTCTGCGGCTCTTTGAGATACATATTTATGAGAAGTACCATGAAAACCATATCTTCTAACTTTATACTTTTCATAATATTCATAAGGTAAAGGATATATATAATTTTCCTTTGGAATTGTTTGGTGGAAAGCAGTATCAAATACAGCTACCATAGGTACATTTGGCATCAATTCCTTACAGGCTTCTATTCCCATAATATTTGGTGGATTATGAAGTGGAGCAAGTTCTATACACTCCTCTATAGCCTTCATTACTTCATCATCTATAATTACTGATTCTGAAAAATATTCACCACCATGCACTACTCTATGTCCTACTGCTCCTATTTCATCCATAGACTTTATGGCTCCATAATCTTTGTTTACTATAGAACTTAAAACTAACTCTAAAGCTCTTTTATGACTTTCCATAGATTCTTTAATTATTACTCTTTCTTTTCCAGTCGTATCATGCTTTATTTGAGATCCTTCTATTCCAATTCTTTCTACTATGCCTTTAGTTAAAACACTTTCATCCTTCGAATTAATAAGCTGATATTTTAATGAAGAACTACCACAATTAATTACTAATATATTCATTTTTACGCCTCCTATAAACTTTGACTACTTTAAAAAAAGTAGCACATTACAATAGTATAATATTCTTGTTAAAAAATCAACATGATATCTATCTTTCATTGACTTTTTCTAATATAATCTATGCTATAATAGATTATATTAGAAAAAAGGAGAATTCCATGAATATATTAGGATTAATTGCAGAATATAACCCGTTTCATTATGGACATAAATATCATCTTGAAGAATCTTTATCTAAAACAAATACTGATTATTCAGTTGCAGTAATGAGTGGTTCTTTTGTTCAGAGAGGTGAACCTTCCTTTATTGATAAATGGACCAAGGCAAAAATGGCAGTAGGGAACGGAGTAGATTTAGTACTTGAACTTCCCTCTATTTATTCTTCTCAAAGCGCAGAATTATTTGCATTGGGGGCCGTGAAATTACTAAACTCTTTAAATATTGTAGATTATTTATCTTTCGGCAGTGAAATAGGTGATTTAGAACCACTAGAAATTATAAGTAAAGTTTTATTAGAAGAACCTACTGATTTTAAAACTAATTTAGCTTATAATCTTTCTTTAGGTTATTCATTTCCAGTTTCTAGAAGTTTAGCTCTGGAAGTTTCTTTAAAGGATACCCCCTCATCTAATAGATACGATTTTAAAAATATTCTTAAACAATCTAATAATATATTAGGAATCGAATATATTAAAGCGTTGTCTAATATAAAATCAGATATAAAAGCAATTACTATCAAAAGAAAAGGCTCAGACTATAAAGATAAGAATATAAATTCAGACCTTTCTTCAGCAACTGCTATTAGAGAAACTATTCTAAAAATAGGTATAGAAGCTTCTAAAGATCTTATTCCATTAGAATCTTTTCTCCTTTTAGAAGAATATAGTTTGAAATATGGGAAATTTAATACTTTAGAAAATTATAGTGATTTAATTAGATATTTATTTCTAACAACTGATAAAGAAACATTGAAAACAATATTTGATATAGATGAAGGTTTAGAAAACAGAATAATTAAATTCGTTAAAAAAAGTAATAGTATTCAAGAAATAATATCTAGTATTTCTACTAAAAGATATCCATCTACTAGAATACAGAGAATCTTTACACATCTTTTATTGAATTTAAATGAGAGAGAATTAAAGGAACTTTATTCTTATGAGCCTCAGTATGTAAGAGTCCTTGCAGCTAATCAAAAAGGACTCAATATTTTAAATAAAATAAAAAAAAATTCAAATATCAAAATAATTACTAAGTTTTCTAATTATAAAAAATATAATAATGAAATAATAGATAGATTTTTATATTTTGAGACTAAAGCTACAGATATTTATTTTTTAGGTCTTGATTTGAAAGCTCCATTAGTTAGCATGGACTATTATGTTTCTCCTTTTATAAAGCAAGCTTATTAAAATCTATATTTTATTATTTAGCTTTACTGTAATTAAATCAATGATACTATTTTAAAAGAATCTAAAACTTAATAATAAGACAGAATAAAAAAAGAGACTTAATTATCGCCTCTTAGTTCTTTTCTATTATCATTAAGTAAAATAATTACTTCTTTTAATTTTTCCTGTGTTTCTAGAAGCATACTATCTGCATATTCCATAGAACCAAGTCTTATTTCCTTAGCATTACTTTGAGCATTAGATATAATTTCTTCAGCTCTTTCTCTTGCTATCTTGGTTACCTCTTCTCTTTCTATAAGAACTTCCAATTTGTCTTCAGCATCGTGAAGTATATTATTGGCATCTTTTTGCGCTTCAGATAGTATTCTTTGTTTTTCCTCTTTAATAAGTGTAGCTTGTTTTATTTCTTCTGGAATTTGAAGTCTTATTTCTCTAACTATTTCCAACAATTCTTCTGAGTCAATCATAACTTTTTTAGTAAAAGGTACAGAACCTCCATTTTCAACTACTTCTTCAATTTCATCTACTAATTTTAACAAATCCACTACAGATCACCTCTTATTTTATTTTTCAAACTTTTTTCTACTACTTTAGGTACAAATGAATCTATTTTACCACCATGCAGTGCAACTTCCTTTACTATGCTAGAACTTAAATATACATATTCGCTTGATGAAACCATGAAAAGAGTTTCTATATCTGGATCAAGTTTTCTATTTACTAAGGCCATCTGCATTTCATACTCATAGTCAGATACTGCTCTTAAACCTCTTATCATTGTACTGCATTTTTTTTCTTTAGCATAATCAGCTAAAAGTCCATAGAAAGAATCTATTTCTATATTATCAAATTCCTTTGTAGTTTCTTTTAGAAGTCTTATTCTTTCTTCTATATTAAAAAAACCTTTTTTAGAAGTATTATTTAATACAGCAATTATAACATAATCAAATTTTTTAGAACATCTTTTTATTATATCTAAATGACCATATGTAACAGGATCAAAACTACCAGGATATATTACCTTCATAAATTTCCTCCTTACAATAGTTTTAATAGCTCGTTGCAGAACTCTGCAACTCGCATAATTACTACATTTACGTGAACTAAATGATCTTTTTCATGATTTAGTTGATAAAACTGATAATATATCTAAAGAGATTGATCCTTTTTTATCTTCTATTTTAATCACTGATACAACTAGAGTTGAAGCTTATGTTACTGAAAACAATCTTAAGTTTTATCAATCTATACTTAAAATATCTAAAGCTCAAGGGAAAATTCCTAAACATGAATCTTCTAATCCTGATGCTAAGTCTTTAATTCCTGCACTTGAAACACATTTAAGGCTACACCATACTTTTTCCTATAAATATTTTTTAGGCGATGCTGGTTTTGATGCTGATGATAATTATGCTTATCTTCACAAAAGAAATATTATGCCTATCATTAGCTTAAATCCTCGTAATTCTCAAGACTTGCCAGAGCCTGGTTTTAATGAACTTGGTATTCCACGTTGTCCTTATGATCCATCTTTACCAATGGTTTATGATGGTATTTGCAGAGGAAAAGGGAGAGCTGATAGAATTAAATATCTTTGCCCTAAGTCTAAAAGAGACATAATTAATGGAAAAGCTAAGTATGTTTTATCTTGTGAAAATACCTGTACCTCTTCAAAGTGTGGCCGAATTAAGAATATTACTGTCCATAATAACTACAGGTTTAATACTGAGGTGCCACGAGATAGCATAAAATGGCAAAAGTTGTATAGGCTTAGAAGCATTTGTGAAAAATCCATAGCTCAGATTAAAAATTTTATACAAATTAAAGTTTCTAAAGTTAAAAATACAGTATCTTTAAAGTCAGATATATTACTCGCATATATTTCTCAACTAATTGCCTTTGTTCTTATATTTAAAACTAAAAATTCAGATAAACCACTTGCAATTAAAGCATTGATAGCTTAATTAGTTTAAAATTAAATTTAAATTTTAAAAGGTTAACTTTAACATTTATTTTTTTATGATCTTTTTTCTGTGTATAACAAGCTTATCCAAATTATTTTAAAGATATTTTATGCATTGTAATATGTTTTTATCTTTACTCTATGGATAACTACAGACAATTCTTAAAACTACATTTCGCAACTACCTAATAGTTTTAAAAATGTTATAGATTTATTTCCATAATTTCTAAAGTCGATTTTTTCAAACTCTTCAATATACTTATCTAATTCTAATTTTTTTTCATGCTCAATTATTATAAGTCCATCATCTTTTAAAATTTGATAGTCTTTTAAAGAATTTAAAACACTCCTTAAAAGATTATGATCCCGAAAAGGTGGATCTATATAGATATAATCAAATTTTATACCCTTATCTTTTAAAAAAGAAATAGCACTTATACTATCTTTTTTATATACAAGAGCACGATCTAAAAGCTTAGTATGTGATAAGTTTTCCTTTATGACTTTTATGCTATCATAGGAAAAATCTATAAAATAAGTTTTTTTAACACCTCTACTCAAGAATTCTATTCCAATAGATCCAGAACCTGCAAATAAATCTAATACTAGGGCATCACCATTCAAATTTCCCAATATATTAAACAAGGATTCCTTTATTCTGTCTTCTGTAGGCCTTGTAGATTGGCCCTTAGGTAACTTTAGTTTATGTCCTTTACTTATTCCTGATATAACCCTCACATTGACTCTCCTTTGATTTTAATAATATATATATATAGTAACATATATTATCATTTTTTTAAAAGTTAATTTAAAAGAAAACCATCTCCTAAATCTTTAAACATATTATTTATTTCTTTTTTTAATCTTTGATGTTCTTGTTTTTTCAAATTCGGATCTAATTTCATTATCTCTAAAGCTTCTTTTTGAACCACTTTTAATATCTTTATATCTGTAAACAAATTAGCAATTTTCAATTCTGGTAAGCCATGTTGTCTAGTTCCAAAAAACTCACCCGGTCCTCTAATTTCTAAATCTTTTTCCGATATTTTAAAACCATCTGTAGACTCTTGTAATATCCTCATTCTTTCTCTGGCAATTTTATTTTTACTATAATTTATAAGTATACAATACGATTGATGCTGACCTCTTCCAACTCTACCTCTTAATTGATGAAGCTGAGCCAGTCCAAATCTTTCAGAATTATATACAGTCATTATATTTGCATTTGGAACATTTACTCCTACCTCTATTACTGTTGTTGAAATCAAAATATCTAATTCTCCCTTTTTAAAACTTAGCATAATTTCATCTTTTTCTTTAGAGTTCATCTTACCATGTAAAAGACCAACTTTAAACTCTTTAAAGCTATTATTTTTAAACTCCATATATATTTCTTCTGCAGAATTCAAATCTAAACTCTCAGATTCTTCTATTAAAGGACAAACTACATATGCTTGTCTACCTTCTAATATTTGTTTCTTTAAAAATCTATTCATTCTATCTATCATGTTGGGTCCTATTGCAAAAGTTTCTATCTCTTTCCTTCCAGGAGGAAGTTCATCTATTATAGATATATCTAAATCTCCATATAAAATAAGAGCTAAAGTTCTAGGAATTGGTGTTGCAGTCATTACTATGATATCTGGATTATTACCTTTTTGGTTTAAAGCAGCTCTCTGTTTTACACCAAATCTATGTTGTTCATCTGTTATGCCCAGTCCAAGTTTATTAAATTCAATCCCATCTTGTATTATAGCATGAGTACCTATCAAGATATCTATTTCTCCATTTTTCAGTCTTTCTAATAATTTTAACTTATTTTTAGGAGTAAGTGAACCAACTAAAAGTTCGCATTTTATATTCCAATTATCGAAAAGCGGACTTAATGATTCAAAATGTTGGGTTGCAAGTATTTCCGTTGGAGCAAGCATTGCGCTTTGATATCCTGATTTAACACATTTAAACATAGCTATTGCTGCTACTATCGTTTTTCCCGAACCAACATCTCCTTGTATGAGTCTATTCATTTGTTTTTCAGAATCCATATCTTTTTCTATTTCTGCAATAACTTTTGTTTGAGCATTAGTTAGATTAAATGAAAGACTATTTATCATTTCCTTCGTACCTTTAAATCCAGAAAAAGATATGCCGCTTTCATCGGTTTGGCTTGAGTTTTTTATCATAAATAAACCCAATTGTAAAATAAGTAACTCTTCAAACTTCAGTCTGTTTTGAGCATGTTTTAAACATTCATTATCTTTTGGATGGTGAATGTTTTTCATAGCATCTTTTATACCTATTAATCCATATTTTTTCATAATATAGGATGGTAAATTTTCTTTTAACAGATCAAGATTTTCCTTTATTGCTATTTCCATGATTTTAATAATCTCATTATTGGTAATTCCTCTGGTTAAAGAATACAGAGGTATGATTCTTCCTAGCTTACTCTTTAAATCTTCTTTTTCAAATACAGGATTTGTAATTTGTAGTTCCATGCCTATATTATTTAACTTACCATGCACCTTGATTATATCTCCTCTATTAAATTTGCTCTTTAAATAGTGTTGATTAAAAAATGTTAAATAACCGCTTCCACTACTGTCTTTAAAAGGTATCTTTAAAATAGTCATACCTTTCCTAGGTCTTAAAATTTGTCCAGGCCCCAGTATTTCAACTCTTAAACTAACTTTTTCTCCTATAGAACAGTTTTGAATAAGTGAAAACTTTGATCTATCTTCATAATCTTTTGGAAAGAATTTTAATAAATCTTCCACTGTATTTATACCCAGTCTACTTAGTCTTTCTGCTCTCTTAGGACCTACGCCTTTAAGAAATTGTATATTTATAACTCTCACTCCTTATAGCTATAATAAAAACACCCTACTTTTAAAGTAGGGTTATTTTATTCTAAAGAAAAAACATAGTAATAAATAGGTTGACCTCCATATATTACTTCTATATCTATAGCTTCTAATTCATTTTCTAAAAATGAAGCTAATTTATTTGCTTCTTCTTCTTTTATATCTTCTCCATAAAAAATTGTTATTAAAGATATATCATCATTTATCATTTCTTTTATTAAATCAATAGATATTTTGTTTATATCTTTACCCGAAACTAAGATATCACCCTTTGAGATCCCTATAACATCATCTTTATAGATTTTTTTATCATCTAATTCAGTATCCCTCACAGCATAAGTTATTTGACCTGTGGCTACAGACTTGATACTGGAAGTCATATTTTGTATATTATCTTCTATGTCATCTTCTAGATCAAAAGCCAACATTGCAGAAATCCCTTCTGGAATGGTCTTAGTGGGAAGAACTATTATATTTCTACTACTCAATTCTTTTGTCTGCTCTGCGGCAAGTATAATATTACCATTGTTTGGGAGTATAAATACATTTTCACCTTTTGTTTTTTCTATTGCATTAAATATATCTTCTGTACTAGGATTCATAGTTTGACCTCCATGTACAATATAGTCAACATTTAATTCTTCAAAAACTTTATCTATACCTTCCCCAATAGAAACCGCTACAAAAGAATACTTTTTTTCTTCTACTTCTTCAAATTGATCTTCAATATGCTTTTTTTCTTCTAATTCTTTCTTTAATAGAATTTCCTCATGTTGATATCTCATATTATCAATTTTTATATCGCTTAACTCCCCTAACAAAGTACCTTTTTGAATGACTAAACCAGGATCATTGGTGTGGATATGTATCTTTATAAGATCTTCTCCTCCAACTACCATCAATGAATCTCCAATTTCAGATAATTCTTCTCTTAAGCGATTTATATCTTTATATTTTGTATTTATCATAAGTTCTGTACAATATCCATACTCTATATCATCATTGTCCATAGGCTCCCTCTGGACAAATCCAGTCTTTATATCTTTAGTTTTTTCTTTTGTTTCATCTTCAAACTCTTCTATACCAGCTAATGAATTATATGCTCCTATAAGAACATACATAAATCCTTTTCCACCTGCATCTACTACTCCTGCTTTTTTTAATACTGGGAGCATGTCTGGCGTTTTTTCTAAAGTTGTATTACCGTGGTCTATTACCCTTTTTAAAAATGATAATATATCTTTATCTTCTCTATAGATAGACATAGCAAATTCTCCACATTCTCTAGCTACAGTAAGTATTGTTCCTTCTGTAGGTTTCATTACAGCTTTATATGCAGTGTCTGAAGCTTGTTTTAAACCTTCTGCTAAAGATTTCACATCTATTTCTTTCTGGTTTTTTAGAGCATTTGCAAATCCTCTAAAAAGTTGTGACAGAATGACTCCAGAGTTGCCTCTAGCACCCATCAGGGAGCCTTGGCTTGCCCCCAAGGCTATTTCTGATGCATTATTGCCTTTAACTAGTAAGCCTTGCTTTAAAGCTGATTTAATCGTTAAACTCATATTTGTTCCAGTA
>CAZRHX010000048.1:9766-10023 GCA_964599855.1 uncultured Tissierella sp.
AGTATCTCCATCAGGAACTGGAAAAACGTTTAGGGAGTTTACCTCCTCTTTATTTTTTTCAAGGAGACCCGCTGCACCTTGAAGTGCCTTTCTCATGAGGTCTCCGTCTATAGTATTCATTTTCAAGTATCGTACCTCCTTAAGCTACTTTTGAACTCTAATCCCTTGTACATAGATATTAATAGAATCTATCTTTTGTCCAGTTAGTTTTTCTACGTTGAATTTTACTCTTTCAATTATATTCTTAGCCACTACTG
>CAZRHX010000049.1:0-4080 GCA_964599855.1 uncultured Tissierella sp.
ATATCATGTATTCTAGAGAGGGTTCGAAAGGTGTAAAGAATCTATACAAGTATATCAGAAGTGCGCCAAGGAGTTTAGGGTCGAAGAAGAGTAGACCTATAGGGCTGTTCCCCTTATAGAACCAAGGTAGATATACCTTAAAAGCTGGGAAAAATTTCCTAAGCAGAGTGGAACCGCGAAATAACCTTTTGCCTCTGTTATATTACAGAGGCAAAAGGTTATTTTTATATTTTTTTAGAAAGATAAGTACTAAATTATAAGAAGTTTAATAAAATCAGGAGGAAGATAAGATGATATTTAATAATATTTATGAAACTATAGGAAATACACCAATTATAAAGTTGAATAATTTACAAGAAAAAGATAGTGCTGATATATTTGTAAAGGTGGAATCCTTTAATCCATCGGGAAGTATTAAAGATAGAGCAGCATTGTATATGATAGAAGGGGCAGAAGATAAAGGATTATTAAAAAAAGGAGATACTATAATAGAACCTACAAGTGGAAATACAGGAATAGGTTTAGCTATGATAGGAGCATCAAAGGAGTATAGGGTTATATTAGTTATGCCTGAGACCATGAGTGTTGAAAGAAGGAAAATATTAAAAGCATATGGAGCAGAATTGATATTGACTGATGGAAAAGAAGGTATGTCAGCTTCTGTTGAAAAAGCAAAAAAACTTGCTGAGGAAAAGGGATATTTTATGCCAGATCAGTTTTCAAATCAAGATAATGCAAAAGCTCATTATGAAACTACAGCTGATGAAATAATAAGGGATACAGAACAAAATTTAGATGTATTTATAGCTGGAGTCGGAACAGGAGGAACGGTTTCAGGAACGGGTAAAAAACTAAAGGAAAGTATGGAGAATATCTATATAGTAGCAGTAGAGCCAGCAGAATCTCAAGTTTTATCTGGACATAGTCCATCGCCCCATAAGATTCAAGGCATGGGTGCAAACTTTGTCCCAAGTGTATTTGACAGAGAAGTGATAGATGAGATAGTTCAAGTTGAATCAGAAGAAGCTTTTAGATATGCTAGATTATTAGGAGAAAAAGAAGGAATACTCTGTGGTATATCATCTGGAGCAAATCTAGCAGCTGCTATGATGATTGCAAAGAGATTGGGAAAAGGCCATAGAATATTAACAGTATTGCCTGATACAGGCGAAAGATATCTTTCTACAGAACTATATTAGGAGAGTGATATTGTGATAAAATTTATAAAAGAGCAAGGTTATAATGTGTTAAAGATTGATCCGGCTGCTAAAAGCTTATTTGATGCAATAATATCATCCCCCAGTATAAAGGCCATGGTATATTATAAAATAACTAATAAACTCTATAAAAAGAATCATAATATACTTGCCAAGATGATAGCTCAAAGAGCTAGAAGAGTTACAGGTATAGAAATAAATCCTGGAGCTACAATAGGTAAAAATATGTTTATCGACCATGGTATGGGAGTTGTAATCGGTGAAACTGCAGAAGTTGGAGATAATGTATTGCTCTATCATGGAGTAACTCTTGGTGGAGTAGGTGGAGATAAGGATGCTAAAAGACATCCAACTGTAGAAGATGATGTGGTAATAGGTGCGGGGGCAAAGGTGCTTGGCCCTATAACCATTGGTAAAGGTGCAAAGATAGGTGCTAATGCAGTAGTTTTAAAATCAATACCTCCTTATGCTACAGCAGTAGGCATACCTGCTAGGATAATAGAAAAAAAATAAATTCAAAAACAAGCTATTACAATTTAATTGCAATAGCTTGTTTTTATTTACTAGCTAGATTATCAAAATAACCTTGTACAAGAACTACTGGGGTACCTTTGTCTCCACTGCCACTTGTAAGGTCACAAAGACTACCTAAAAGATCTGTTATCTGCCTTGGCGTTGTACCAAGTGATTCTGCATTGGATAAGAGATCTATCTCTTTACTGTAAATTTTATTTTTGACAGCGGCTAAAACTTCCTCACCTTTTAAATTACTTAGCTCTGTGTCCACTATATACTTAAGTTTAAGCTCATTAGGAGTACCCTCAAGGCCTTTAGTATAGCCTGGTGATACAACTGGGTCAGCTAATTCCCAGATCTTGCCTATAGGGTCTTTAAAGGCTCCATCTCCATAGACCATAACTTCTATGTTTTTACCTGTTTTTTCGATAAGTAATTTCTGTATCTCTTCAACATAATATTGGCTATCTCTTGGAAAAAGTTTTACTTCATTATCAGAAGCAAGGTTTGAGCCGAGCAATCCATATTCATCATTATACCCACTTCCATCTATTGGAGAAGTCAATATATCGTCTATTCCTAAAACTATATTTGCGCCAGCTTCTTTTAATGTTTTTTTAGTTTTGACTCTGTCATGAACATTTGCTACTAATACATCCTTAGTATAATTTAATATATCTTTAGGATCATTGGAAAAATATATATCTATATTGTCATTTGCCATAGCCCTATAGAGAGTTACATAGTCTATACCTGTAAACTCATGGCCAACTTCTTTACCAAAAAAATCTCTATATTCTTTTTCTGTCAAAAGATCTGAATATGGATTTATCTTTAAATTCTCCATCTTCTCTATATCCATAAGATGATTTCCAACTTCATCAGAAGGATAACTCAAAAGGAGATGTACCTTTTTACCACTCATAGAAATACCCTTTAGAAGTATAGAAAACCTATTTCTACTTAGAATAGGAAAGACTAAACCTAAATCACCCGGAAATTTATCTTTTATATCCTTTGAAATTACATCTGCAGTAGCATAGTTGCCCTGAGCTCTCGCTACTAGAGATTCTGTAACACCTACTACATCACGGTCATTGAGTTCAAAACCTTCTGCTTGTGAAGCTTCTAATATAGAATCTACAACTATATTTATGATGTCGTCTCCCTCTTTTACAATCGGAGTTCTAATTCCTCTTACTGTAGTACCTACAGTTCTACTCATATTATTTCCTCCTCGTACTTTTATTAAACTTTCACTAAAGATTATTATATCATAAATCTACTAAAGATATTAATTAGCATCTTTAGAAATTATTATATTTTTTTCTGTATATATATAATCAACAGGAATATCATAACTTTCTACCGGTAGATCTTCTACTATTTGAATATCAAAAGCTATAGCAATAGTTGGAGTATTTGGTATTTTACTTAAAAATCTATCATAATATCCCCCACCATAACCTACTCTGTATCCATCTTTTCTAAAAGCTACTCCAGGAGTAATAACTAAATCTATATCCTTAGGGTCGATAAATTTTTCGAATTCTTTTTTTGGTGTTAATATATTATAAAATCCAGGTTCAAGTTCATTAAAGTCTTTTAATAAAGAAGGCTTTAATTCATGGGTTTTTGGAAATGTAATAGGGACTACAATTTTTTTTCCGTCTTTAATAGATTGCTTTATAAACTCGTGAGTATCTACTTCGTCTGAAAAGCTAATAAAGCACATAATAGTTTTTGCATTCTTATAATAAGAAGAATTAAATATTTTACTAATTATTTCATTGCTATAAATTGCTCTTTTTTCCTCATTTAAGTTTTTTCTTTTCTTTAAAACTTTTTCTCTGATTGACTTCTTTTTCAAATTAATTCACCTCAAAGTGTTTATTTATTGTTGAATATATACTATAATGTATTTAAAGATATATCAAGTAGTAAAAAACATATCTTTATGGTTGAATTGTGAGGTGGTAAATTGATAAAATTAGTAAACATAGAAAAAAAATATAAAAGTGGAGTTACTGCTCTTTCAGATATAAATTTACAGATAGATAAAGGTGAATTTATATATGTGGTTGGAGAGAGTGGAGCTGGTAAGTCGACTCTAGTTAAACTTTTATTGAAAGAAGAGGCCCCAACTGCTGGAGAAATGTATATAAATGGTATAGATGTTACCAATGTAAATGCTAGACGAATTCCATATATTAGAAGAAATTTGGGAGTTGTATTTCAAGACTTCAGATTGTTGAATGATAAAACAGTATATGAAAATATAGCTTTTGCAATGGAGATAGTAGGAACTGATCCTAAAGAAATAAAAAGAAGAGTACCTAATGTATTA
>CAZRHX010000049.1:4090-7670 GCA_964599855.1 uncultured Tissierella sp.
CGCATCTAATTTTCCAGAACCATTATCTGGTGGAGAACAACAAAGAGTATCAATCGCAAGAGCTATAGTAAATAATCCCCCGATACTTTTAGCAGATGAACCTACTGGAAACTTAGACCCGGACAATGGTTTAGAGATTATGAAAATCTTAGAAAAGATAAATGAAAGAGGAACCACAGTAATTATGGCAACTCATGCGAAAGTAATAGTTGACAAACTAAGACGTAGAGTTATACAATTGAAAGATGGTATAATTGTAAGGGATCAAAAAAGAGGAGGATACGATGAATAAGTTTAGGATAATGAAAAGTACTTTTAAACAAAGTTTTAAAAGTATGTGGAGAAATCGCGGTATGGGTTTAGCTTCTATATCCTCTATATCTGCAGTATTGATAATACTCGGCTTTGTTTTGATACTTATAATGAGTATAAATTCTTTAGTTCTAGATGTCCAAAACAGATTTGATGAGGTAGAAATATTTTTAGAAGAAGATATTTCTAAAGAAAGTAAAAAACAGATAGAAGATTTTGCTGAAAAAGAAGATTCTATAGAATCTATAGAGTATATATCTCAAGAAGAAGCAATTGAGATAATGAAAGAAGAGTGGGAGGAAGAAGCAGATCTTTTAGAAGGTGTAGAGGTTCTACCAGACTCCTATAAAATAAAAGTAGCAAAGATAGAAGATACAGAAAACGTAGTGAAAACTCTAAATGAAATTAAGGGTATATCTAAAATAAAATACCATAAAGATATAATTGACAAATTAGAGACACTTGCAAAATATATAAGGCTAGGAGGAATTATAGTTATAGTGCTTTTAATCTCAATATCTGTATTTATAATTTCTAACACAATAAAGATTACAGTTGCATCTAGAAAAAGAGAAATAGGAATAATGAAATATATTGGAGCTACCAATTCATATATAAAGACTCCTTTTGTAGTAGAGGGCATATTATTTGGAATTGTAGCGGCGATAATTTCTATAGTTATAGTATATTTTGGCTATGGATATGTATTTGACCTAGTAAATGAAAGACTATATGAATTATTCAGTGTAGTGCTTGTACCACCTCAAACTATATTAAAAGATATTTCAATAATGTTTTTAGTTATAGGTTCTGGAATAGGTGCTTTAGGTAGTATGATATCTATGAAAAAATATTTGAATGTTTAAGGGGGAAAAAATGCTAAAAAAAAATATTAGAAGGATCTCAACAGTATTACTTACATCAGTGGTTATATCATTTGGGAGTGTAAGTTTTGCCGATAAGGTACAAGACTTAAGAAAAGAACAAGATGGAATAGAAAGTAAACTTAGGTCTAATCAAGAGAAGCTTAAAAAAGCACAGACAGATACAAAAAGTGTAGAAAGTCAGATAAATGAATTAGATGCAAAAACAAATAAAGCTTCTGAAGAACTTACAAAAGTTGAAGATGAATTAAAATCTATTGAAAAAGATATAGAAAAAAGTTTAAAAGAATTAAAAGAAGCTGAAAAAAAATTAGCTGAAAAACAAGAAAATTTTGAAGCTAGAATAAAAGTTATGTACATTAATGGAAACATGGGATATTTAGAATTGTTATTGACATCTAAAGATGTAAAAGATTTCTTTTCTAGAAAAGATATGGTACAAGAAATAGCAGAACAAGATAGAGATCTTCTAGAAGAAATGAAAAAACAAAAAGATATTATAGAAGAAAAAAAGATTGAGCTAGAAGCTCAAAGAGCATCTCTTTCAGCTGCTAAAACAAAAATTGAATTTCATAAAAGAGACTTAGAAATTGCAACTAGAGAAAAATCACAACTTATGTCTAGACTTGAAAAAGATGTAGAATCATATGAAAAAGAATATGATAAATTAAATACTTATGCTAAAAGTATTGAAGGTGAGATACTAGATCTACAAGGAAAACATGCGGAAGCTCAGAGAAAAAAAGCAGAAGCTCAAAACAAAACTTCAACCAGCTCTGGATCAAGTAGTGTTGCATCAAGCAGCCCTAGCTCAAGCAGTGTTGAATCAAGTGGCTCTTCGTCAAGTAGTTCTGCATCAAGTAGTCCTTCATCATCAGGGGATTATAAGGGTGGAATAATGGCCTGGCCAGTACCGAGTTCAAATCGTATAAGTTCTCCTTTTGGAAATAGGATACATCCTATATTTAAGACTAAGAAGTTGCATACAGGAATAGACATACCCGCATCATCAGGAAGTAATGTAATATCAGCTTCAAGCGGAACAGTAATAGCTAGTGGATTCAAGGGTGGTTATGGAAACACAGTAATAGTAGACCACGGTGGAGGAATAGCTACACTTTATGCTCATAACTCTTCAATTGTAGTAAGTGTAGGTCAAGCAGTTGATAAAGGTACAGTTATAGCAAAAATAGGTAGTACAGGAAACTCTACAGGACCACATTTACATTTTGAAGTTAGAAAAAATGGTCAATATATAAATCCAGTACCATGGGTAAAGTAAAGGGGAGCTAATCCCCTTTTTTTTTATAAATTAATAGTCACTTTATCTAATTCTATAGATTATAAGCTTAAAATAAGAGGTGAAGTAAATGTCAAAAAAAAGATTGATTACTTTTTTTGTAATCATACTCCTATTAACAAATATTATAACATTTAGTTTAAGTAATATTATTAGCCTTCAGACTAATTCTAAAGTTGTAATTCCAAAGGACAATTATGACTATTTAAAATCAACAGCTGAAGAATTTTCAAAGATTCAAATTGTAGAATCTTTTATAAAAGACAACTACTTAAAGGATGTAGATGATAAAGCTTTAAGAGAAGGTCAGCTTAAAGGTCTTGTAGCTTCTTTGGAAGACCCTTATTCTCAATATTTATCAGCAGATGAATATTCAGATTTGACACAACAGACATCTGGAGAGTATGGAGGAATAGGAGTAATAGTTACACCTGGAGAAGATAACCTTATAACGGTAGTCTCTCCTATAAAAGGAACACCAGGAGAGACGGCTGGAATTAAACCTGAAGATAAAATCATTGCAGTAGAAGGTAAAGAGTTTTTGGCAGAAGATATGGATAAGGCAGTAAAAATAATGAAGGGGAAGCCTAATACAAAAGTAGTTTTAACTATATTACGAAAAAGCAAAGATGGAGCAAATAAAACATTTGATATTGAAATCGTAAGAGAAAAGATAAGACTTGAAACCGTAAACTCAAGTGTGATAGATGAAAAGATAGGTTATATAAATATAACTTCTTTTGATGAATTGACATATAAAGATTTTATGAAAGAGCTTAAAAAAATACAAGAGAAAAAGGTAAAGGGTCTTATAATAGATTTAAGAAACAATCCAGGAGGACTCTTAGATGTTACTGCAGAGATAGCAGATGAACTTTTGGGAGAAGGGACCATAGTCTATACAGAAACTAAAGATGGTGAAAAAGAGTATTATAAATCTAAAGCATCGAAAATAGATATTCCACTAGTAGTCTTAGTAAATGAAGGCAGTGCAAGTGCTTCAGAAATACTTTCAGGAGCTATAAAAGATTATGAAAGAGGAGAGCTTATAGGGACTAAGACATTTGGAAAGGGAATAGTTCAA
>CAZRHX010000049.1:7699-8981 GCA_964599855.1 uncultured Tissierella sp.
TATAAAACTTACTATATCTGAATACTTTACTCCAAATGGAACAAATATACATGGTGTAGGTATAGAACCAGACATAGTGGTAGAACTTCCAGAAGATATAAAAGCTATAGGGGTAGAAAACTTAAAAGAAGATACCCAGTTACAAAAAGCATTAGAAGTTATAAAAGGAAAAATAAAATAAGAAACAAATAAGAAAAAGCCCTTTAGGAATAAAATATTCTAAAGGGCTTTTTAAAGCTTTTAAGGCTATAAATCTATAAAGGATATAACAGAAGTTTTATCTTTTTTTATATTTATACAAGAATTGATATAAAGTACATTTTTATCACTATTTAAAAATACTTTTTCATCTTTCACTGAGGTTATAAATTCTGTTTTTTTGTTTTTTAAATTATACACATATAAAGGATTATCTGAACCAATATAATTATTTTCTATGATACCTAAATTATCTCGCCATATAAAAATTTTTTTCACATCTATATCTGAATAAGACTGTATGGTTTTATCTTCTAGATCATAAAAACATAAAATAGTTTTATTTTCTATTGTATCATCTTTTAGATATCCTACCGTTCTATCATCTATAAGTAAAGGACCATATCCTTTATCCATCAATAGATTATCTTTAAAATCTTTTGTGGTATATATTTCTTTGTTTTTATCGTCTTCTACAGTATATATAAAAGTATCATTTAAATATTGAATGTCATTTATATCGTCTCTGAGGGTAGATAATAAACTGAGATCTTTTGATGGTAAATTTAGATTAAATATTTGAGAATATTTATCAGTTTTATCTACTAAAACTATATTTTCATTGTCTTTCCAAACGGCCACAGAAGGATTTATTTCTTTATCTAGATTTGCTTTATATACCTTTAAATCTTCAAGTTCTAGAAGGTAGAGTTCATTATAATCTAAGAAAGATTCTATTAAAAAGAGTTTATCTTTATTATCATTAAACTTTAAAGATTGTATTTTGTTTTTAGTAGTGTATATTTTTTCTTTACTATCTTTTTCTATGTCGTATATCCATAAAGAAGTATTTGTATCTTTGTTACCTTCAATAGATTCTTCTTTTGTATATAATATATATTTATTGGGAATATATTCTAATATATTCCCTTCATCAATTAAAGATGAAATAGGTTTTTTAGTTGATTTTATCATTTTACCATCTACAATATCTATAATTACATTTAGATCTATAATTGGATTTTCTTTTTGGTCTAGATCTACTGCATTTATAAAGTTTAAATTTAAAAAGCACCGGCGCCAA
>CAZRHX010000049.1:8991-9997 GCA_964599855.1 uncultured Tissierella sp.
CCCTTTTTATTTATATCTACATCTGGGAAAGTAGATATAGATACTTTCAAAGAAGACTCTATCTTGCTTATAGCTTCTCCTATATCTATATTGGCTTTAACGGGATTATAATTTTGATTTATAATTTTAAAATTCAAATCTCCCATATCTTTGGAATCTAAGTCATCTATATATATGATTGCCTGTGGAACAACTATTTCTCCATCTGAATTTTTGTTTTTTACATAAATATTTACTTCTTTACCTTTTTTTTCTATTTTTTCGATTTCTATACCAGATGATTCTACTATACCTAAAGATAAAAAAAGATTTGTATTTAATTTATCATTTATAATTTTCACACCTGGATTTATAGATTGATAATTTTTAGATAGGGTAATCTTACTTATAGTATAATTCAATTGAGCGATATCATCATTATCATTATTAGAATCAGCACTAGTCTTAGAATTATCTCTATATAATAGGGGATTGATATCCTCAGAATTACAAGCGGTAACTATCAATACGATATTTAATAGGATTATAATACGTAATATATGTTTCATTAAACCACACTCCTGATTCTATTTTATAATAATAATAGAGTTTACTCAAGCGTTAAATTTTTATTTTGATTTATATTGAAAGTAATATATAATATAGTAGTGAACAAATGTTTAGTTGAGGTGAAAGAATGAATAAATTTAAAATAAGTTCAAATTTTAAACCAACAGGCGATCAGCCTGAAGCAATAGAAAAACTTGTAGATGGATTAGAGAGTGGATTAAAACATCAAACTCTACTTGGAGTTACAGGTTCAGGTAAGACTTTTACAATGGCAAATATTATAGAAAAAGTGCAAAAGCCTACTTTAGTTATAGCCCACAATAAAACACTTGCCTATCAACTTGCAAGTGAATTCAAGGAGTTTTTCCCAGATAGTGCTGTGGAATATTTTGTGAGCTTTTATGACTACTATCAACCAGAAGCATATGTAGCCCATACAGACACATATATAGCAAAA
>CAZRHX010000050.1:0-9874 GCA_964599855.1 uncultured Tissierella sp.
TAGTTTACATTTGTTGGAAATGCTATTCCATTTACAACTGCTACTTTATTTGTCTCTGTTTCTAAAGCCGCAGCCATACCAGCTAAAAACCCTGGCTCTTCTTCAGCAAAAGTCATAGCATATACATTCTCAAATATTTCTTCTCCATCTATTTCTTCAGGAAAAGAATCTATAAGTATAAATTTTTTCTCAGGGTTTTCTACTGCTATAGAAGATATACCAGCAAACTGAAATCCTGGAGTAATTATTACATCATAATCCGCTACTACATCTGATACAGCTTGAACTCCTGCAGCTGGATCACCAGTAGGTTCTTTTACGGTTTTGATTTCTGCATCAGGATTTGATTCAATAAACTTTAATACACCATTATAGTTGTCTTCATTGAAAGATCCATCATCTACTCCTGAAGGACTTGTAATCATAGCAATCTTTAGTCCCCCTTCTGAAGATTCTGGACTTTCTCCTCCTCCGCCACATCCAGTCAATGCTAAACTCAAGATTAGAGCTAGAGATAATACTTTTAAAACTAAACTTTTTTTGATCTTCACTTTTCTTCCCCCCATTTTAAATTTTAGTATATTTTTTATACTTAACACAATGAATATTTACTCAGAGATCTTAAATCCCACTTTGAAAGCTTTTGATTCCAATGCTTTTTCATAATCCCTTAATTCATATAAATCAATCTTTGGAAACTTTATCAAACCCAATTTAAGTAGATTTAGGGCTGGCTCAAATGGTCCACACCTACTGCCTTTGATGGTGATTTCATTTACAACAAAGTCACTCATATCTATCTCTATTTTGCCTGCATAAGTAGTCTTGATGACTATGGTGCCCTTCTTTCGAACTAGCTTTTGTGCAGTCAATATACCAGAAGGAGATCCCGAAGCATCTATAACCACTTCGTAGCTTGCTTGTGTATCTGTTGTAACTTTTCCAAAAGCAGTAAATCGTTTTAGCTTATCTTTATGTTTACCAATTATAGTCAGGTCTGCCCCACTTAAGTATATCACCTGGGCTATCATGTAGGCAAGACGTCCATCTCCTATAATTCCAACATTTGTAGAAGGTTTGATATGGACCTGCTCCTTTATCTCCAGAGCTGCAGCAAGTGGCTCTGTAAATATTGCAATTTCAGAAGGAAGATCTTCTGGAACTATATGAAGTAATCTATTTTCAATGGCTATATAGTCAGAAAAGCATCCATCCCTTCCCGAAATACCCAAGACTTTTCTCCAACTACAATGGCTTGGTCGTCCTGTTTTACAATAAAGACATTCTCCACAATTTTCATTGATTTCTCCAACAACTCTCTTTCCTATTAAATCAGGATCTTCAGATTCGATAACTCTACCCACAAACTCATGACCCAATACACCTTTAAAATCTGGTCTATAGCCTTTCAATATCTCCTTATCAGTATTGCATATTGAACTGATGATAATCTCCACTAAAGATTCATCTTCTTCAATATTTGGATTTGGATAATTTCCTACATATTTAAGGCCCTTATCATAATACAAAGCTTTCATCTGAATCTATCTCCTCCTTTTATACCCCTACTTCTATTATAATTGAATCCAGCCTTGTTCACAATACTTATAAGTTTTTTATGTTTTTTAGAGTCTGAAAAATTAATATATTAATATATAAAGGATAAATCCCTATTGATAAAAGTAAAATATCTCTAATAATAACTGTTTATAGCTACTCCTAGAGATATTTTAAACTTTGCAATAAAAACAAATTACTAATTATTCATGATCTGTTCCTGTTAAATAAGAATAAAAAGCCTTATTGGTATATTTCTTTTCTGCTTCTACTTGTCCAGAATCACTCAGTTTTTTAAGTTCACCTTCAATGTCATCCTTATCTTCTTTTAAGACTACAGATCTAAGTGTGTACTCTTCATTTGATAGACTAAGATCGTATATTTCAAAGAAAACATCTTCTGGCATTTCATCATTAGAAACTAAAAGAAATGGTTGCCACCAAGATTCAACAATTAAACCTTCTCCTTCGTTTCCTTCATTCTTTTTAGCATACTTATCAATTACTTGTTCAAATTCAATAAGATCTTGACTAGATGAAAACTCAAGTTTCAAGTCATACTCTACAGCATTTGCCAATAAAAGATCTCCTGCTTCGACTACTTGATATTTAGACGTTGGATCTCCTACTGGACCCCATTCAGGCAGGTATTCATATATTGAAACCTTAGGTTCAAGTTGTACCTTAGCCACTAGATCTTCACTATTTAACAATCCTATCAATTGCAGGGCGTGCTCAATATTACTATGACCATAACTCATAGTTTTATCGGCTATAAAATCAGCCCTATATGAATTTAGCTTTAGATTATAACCTGTTATCTTTTTATCTTGAACGAGTTTTGCACCAATATCAGTAAGTTTTTCATCTTCAAATAATACAAATGAAGTCCAGCTATCTTCTATCTTTCTATATATTGTGGGATCATTTGAATACCCAAGATAGTTACTTCCCAAGCTGGTCTTGTTAATAACTTGCATAAGACTAGTAATAACAAGTTCTGGTTTGATTTTTTCTGCAGAAACTAGCTCCTTGACATTCTGAGCATCCAATAAGTTTGTATCTATTGTACAGGCTATATATTTTCCTAACTCACTGTCGACCTCTTCCTCTATCCCAGCTCCTTTTAAACTCTCTTTAACTTTTCCGTCATCATAGGTTAAAGCCAGCTCTTCAAAGCCACTCGCTTTATTTATTGCCTTTAAAAAAGTTAAGCCATTTAAATCTCCCTCGATGGATACTGTTTCTTCAGCAAATATTTTCTTCATTGCATAGTCTATATCTGCTTTTTCTATATCTTCATCAAAACTTACATCAAAATATTCTTTTAAATATTCTTTTGAATCTTCCATAGAATTATTTAAGTTCTGTTCTGTTTCAACTTTAACAAGATCTTCCTCTTTTTGATCATCTGCATCAGGACTACATCCTGATAAAATAATTGTACTTACTAATAAAAATATAATAGATTTTAAAAATGTTTTCTTTTTCATAAATGTTTTCTCTCCTCCTTTTTTTATATGTAGATATAAACTCTGTATATAATCTAAAAGCTGATTTTAGTATAGATCTTTTTTATCTAGATTTCAATACTTCTTTTAGTTCCAATCTCTAATCCTATATTAGGACTCCAATAGATGCTATTTATTTAGTAAGTTCTATTAACTTCCCATCTATCTCTAGCTTAGAAAAATTAAATTCCTCCTTTATCCACTCTAAAGCTTTCCTATGGTAGAAAAAAACATGAGTCTTATCATTTTTATAGTACCAATTTTTAAAATCTATATCTTCTTCATATAAACTAGTCATACACATTATAGCCCCATTTGAATTTAACATATTACTTAAACTCTTAAATTCATCATAGGGATTATGGAAATGCTCTATTACTTCTGAACAAATGATATAGTCATATTTTCTATGAAGATTTTCAGGATAAACATGGAAATAGGGATCATATAGTTTTATATGGTAAGCTTCTTTTTCTAGAAGACTTGTTACTATAGGACCAGGACCTGCTCCATAATCCAATCCCATATGGTCTCTATTGTAGTTTCTTTTGACACTTTCTACAAGGGGAGAAACAAACCTTTGATATCCCATATCATTTATATCATTGTTATGGACTTTGTATCTTTCTTTTTCTTCTTTACTATCTACATAATTAAATGGATCTAACATTATAGAAAAGCAATTTTCACATTTATAATATATCTTATCCTTATGTTTATAAAATAAATCTATTTTAGAATTACAGAGGAAACATCTCCTGGATCTTGCCAATTTAATCTCTCCTTTACATGAGAATCTTTTAGTTTATATATTACTTTATTGACATCTATTATATTACAAACTTTCAATTAAATCATCTAAAACACTGATAAGTAATCCTAAAATAGCAATTTTCTCTTATGTTTGTATAAAGAGATTGTGGGTAAATTTAATTTGATTGAAAAATAAACTGAGGTGATTTAATGAATGATTTTAGACCAATAGAAGTTAAATATTTTATAGAAAAGGAACACTGGGTTGGTAGTGCCTTTAGGGTTAGAAATTACTTTCCAGAAGGAAAAAACCTACTTGAAAGATTCTCTCCCTTTGCTCTTATGGACTATAATGCTCCTAAAGAATTCCCACCTTCAAGATCTCCAAAAGGAATAGGTCCACATCCCCATAGGGGGATTGAAACCGTTACATTTGCTTTTCAAGGTTCCGTTGAGCATCATGACAATGCTGGTAATCATGGGATTATATATCCTGGAGATGTGCAATGGATGACTGCTGGAGCAGGTATAATGCATAAAGAATACCATGAAAAAGAATTTCAGAAAAAAGGTGGTATCTTCCATATGATTCAACTTTGGATCAGCCTACCTAAAAAAGATAAACTGACAAAGCCAAGATACCAAGCTCTTAAAAAAGAAGATATGGGAAAAGTTAAACTTTCAAAAGATAAGGGTAATGTAGAAATAGTAGCAGGTGAATTTGAAGGTGTCAAGGGACCAGCCTTGACTTTCTCTCCCATGAATATATATATATTGAATTTAAAAGCTGGTGGAAAGATCAATCTCAATGAACCAGAAGATTATAATACAGGTATATTGATGATTTCAGGTGATTTAGATATCAATAATAGCCCATGTGAAGAAAACGACTTCATTCTCTTTGAAAATAAGGAGGGAATAATTTCAATTGACAATATAAGATCTGATTCTAAGCTGATAGTACTCAGTGGAGAGCCTCTTGATGAACCAGCAATTGCTAGAGGACCTTTTGTCATGAACACTCAAGAAGAATTAAAAGAGGCTATGTTAGATTATAGAGAGGGAAACTTTGGTACAGATAAGTTTTAAAAGTGAATTTTATTATATCAAGTTAAGTTTTAAGTTCATGAATAATTCAGTTTAATTTATGTACTCTAATAACTTAAAGATTTATTCATTGTTTTCTCTGCATACATTAAAAGCTCCTAAAGTATATTCTTAATAAATTAATTGTAAGAAGGCACTTTAAGGTAAGGTTGTTTCAAAAAGGTAACCTATATGATGTATAATCGCTAAAAATAGATATTTAAGCTAGAAAAATTTTCATAAAAATATTTTTCCCATAAAAAAAGAGGTGATTTTATGCCGGAAGAGAGAACAAACAAAGTGAGTTGTAGTAATTATAGATGTGAAATTGAGCTAACACTAGAAGTAATAAGTGGAAAATGGAAAGCTCTAATTCTTTGGAATTTAGGAATTCATGAAATTATAAGATTCAATGAGTTTAGAAGATTAATTCCAGAGGTCACTCAAAAAGTTTTAACAGAACAACTTAGAAGTTTAGAAGATGCAGGACTTGTAAATAGAAAAGTATATAATCAAGTTCCACCCATGGTAGAATATTCTCTCACAAAATATAGTGAAGAATTAATGCCTATACTGGAACAAATGGATATATGGGGTAAAAATTATGTTGATGATTATTTTAGTGAAAGAGAATAAATTGACCTAAATTGAATTCTTAAGTTCAAATAAAAAATCAATAAAATTCTTCTTAATTTCATAATCTATTTTTTCAAATAGTTCTTCTATATGTTTTCTATAATATAGAGAAACTCCAGAACTTACAACTCACTGATAGAGGGGTGGTTAATGATGAAAATAAAAGTATTTAGGGGTATAATCGGTGGCTTTATAGGTTTCGTAGTTGGAATTTTTAGTGGTGCTTACCTGGGCTTAATTGTGGGTGGAACTTTTTTAGGTGGTTTTGATATCTATGAGCGCACTGGGCTACAAGGATATGAATTAGCCGCGTATGTCGGAGCTATAATGGGTGCCATTGTTGTGACACTATTAGGAGTTAAATTTGCATTGAAAACTTATGACAAGACGGGGAGAAAAATATAATATAAAAAAAGAGACCAGTCACTCCAAAGTACTTACACTTCGTTATGATTGGCCTTTTTTCACTATATTATTTATTTGTCAAACTAACTATTCAATTAACAAGTTTAAACTATATCTATATTAAGGAAACTGAGTCAATGGTTTAAAGTTGTATCCCTTTCTCTTTAATTCTTTTATTATATCTTCAAGTGCCTCTGTATTACTCTTAGAAACAGAGTGAAGGAGTATTACAGCTCCATTGTGAATATTATCTGTTACATGTTTATAAGCTACTGCTTTACCAGGCTGACTGTTTACTTCCCAGTCTTTATAAGCCATGGACCAAAATACAGTTCTATAACCCAAATTCTTTGTTTGAGCTAGAGATCTCTCACTAAATACACCACTTGGTGGTCTTAAGAACTTATACATTTCTTTACCAGTTACTTTTTTATATTTTTCAGCTACTATATTTATTTCTCTTGTTAATTTATCCTTACTCAAGCTAGGCATTTCAGGATGATTATCAGTATGATTTAAAACTAGATGTCCTTCTTTAACCATTCTTTTAATAAGTTCAGGGTTTTTATCTATATAAGATCCTTGTACAAAGAAAGCTACCTTTACGTTTTGCTTTTTTAATATATCCAATATTTTACTTGTATATCCATTTTCATATCCATTGTCAAATGTTAAGAATATATCTTTCTTATCCTTGTTTCCTATTGTAATTCCATTATATTTATCTAACAGTGCTTTATAGGTCTTATCAAATCCTGGTTGTACATGATTAGCCTTTCTTATAAAGTACCAGCTATATGATTTATTACTCAAATTATCAGTTGGGATAGTAGTAGACTGTAAATTTACATATTTAGAATGCACCCATCCATTTTTATTTTTAGCATATTCCACATAGTACCAAGCATCTTTAGATCCAAATACATATACTTTTGTCCCTTTATTTATTACAGATATTATTTTACCATTCGTGCTTCCCAGATTTCTTACATTCAGTCCGTTTACATTCACAGTTCCACTTTTTTCAATCTTCTTTAAATCAGGTAGTTTAGGAGGAGTCGAAGACTTTAGAGTTATATATTTAGAATATACCCATCCTTTTTTGTTGCTGGCATACTCTACATAATACCAGCCATCTTGCTCACTAAAGACGTGAACTTCTACCCCTTTATTAATTACTGTTATTATTTTACCCTTCATGCTACCAAGACTTCTCACATTTAAACCATTTGTATTTACAGTACCTTTTTTTTCAATAGTCTTTAAAGCTTGAGCTCTTGAAGCTGTTGGATTCAACTTAAGGTTCTCCGTTAGATTTTTAATCCCATTTACGTCTTCTTGGTTTAAGTCTTTTTTTAAACCATCATATTTTGAAAAAGCTGAAATTAAGGAAACAACCAAAACCACTATTAAAACTAAACTAATCTTTCCCATAATCCTTACCTCCTTTTTATTGGAGAATCCCTACTAAATATATACCCTTATTTTTGAAATATATAACCACTTTAATAGAAATTTAAACAAAATTGAGGATAAGTTTCAGAGATATAAGAGATATAAAAAGATTTTATATTTTATATAGTAAGCTAAGTGAGAACATAAAAAAAATTCTTTGAAACATTTTAAAGCATAAGAAGAATGCGACAATTAGAATAGTTTGATGCATGGACTTTGAAAGCTTCAAAATCAAAATAGTCATTGCAAGATAGATATGTCCATCTTTGGGTGGAAATCTCCATATATTGATTCTGAAACTTTTTAAAATTAGATATTGTTATTTTATGCTAAGTTAGAACTTCATGAATAACTCAAGATTAATTGGGTATACTAGTAATGAGATATAAACAAATATATAAAATGAGTAGATTAATTATTTATATAAAGAAAGTAACTATATTGACTTTTAAATAATTGATTATTAATCATCTTTTGCTACTTATAATAATAAGGGAGGGTTTTTTATGTCAAATGAAAAAGAAACTAAATTTGAGAAGAAAGTAACAATCGACAATATTGATAAGGTTGTAAGTGAAAATCTGAAAAGAGATATTGATAAAGTTGTAAGCTTAAATCTGAAAGATTTACTAGAAAAAAAACTACCTGAATTTACGGATGGAAGAGTTATCACTGAAGATGGAAAATATAAGGATAGTTACACAGACTCACCATCTCATTCTGAGAGACATAAAGATAGCCCCACGTACTCAGATCACCATAAGGACTCAAAAAATTTAGCTGATGAATTAATAAACCCTTTAAAACAACCTTATGAAATGGATAGAGATACTTTGATTAATGAAGTAAATAGTCTTAGAGAAAAATTGAATAAAAAAAATCCTAGAGCGTAATAAAAAATGTTTAAGGTATTATTAGGATATTAATTTGACAGGATATTTAGCTTTAGAATTAGACTTAAATATCCTGTTTTTATAGTGTGCAAAAGACAGGAGGAAATTATGAGTAAATTCTCAGATAGACTTACATTAATAATAAAAGTTACTAAGGATTGTAATCTTGCGTGTAGCTATTGCTATATGGATAAACAAGAGCCTAATAATCCTTCTATTATGAACTTAGATGTTCTTGAAAGCATTATATCCAAAGCCCAAAAAATCAGCTCTAGCGTCACTTATGTATGGCATGGAGGAGAACCTTTACTTGCTAGTAAAGAATATTATCGATATATAACCCTTCTACAACAGTTGCATAAACGAGATGATAATCAGGAAATTTATAATAGTATTCAGACTAACGGAATCCTTCTTAACGAAAGTTTTGCTGAATCACTATTAAATGACAATTTTAATATTGGTATTAGTTATGATGCAAACTCATACAGTCAGAGTCCATCAAGACCTTTTCTGTCAGGGAATCCTTCAGAACCTATTGCAAGAAAACGAATTCAATGGATTAAGTCCAAACAAAAAAAAGCAGGTGTATTGTGTGTTGTCACTAGTGAAAATGTTGAGGATGCTGCTGGCATATTAAGTCGACTATCTGATGCAGGGGTAACTGGTGTTGGATTTCTACCCTTTAAAAGAAGTCCTAATGCGCTTGAGATGAGTATAACCTCTGAACAATGGGCATCATTTCTTATTGAAGTTTTTGAACTTTGGCTTAAAAATTCTTGTACAATTAAAAGTATAGACCCTATTGAAAGTATGGTGGCTGGCTTAATGGGTGCTCACACTTCTGTATGCACATTTTCCGACTCTTGTTTTAAGAATTTTAATGTATTTATCCCGAAGGTGACATTTATCCTTCCTCATCTCTTTGTGACGAAAGTTTCAATCTAGGTAATATTCAAACACAAAACTTTGAAGATATATTTGAAAACTCGAATCTTTCCATTATCCGAAATCAATGGGAATTAAAAGTTAAAAGTCATTGCGGTGAATGTAAATATCTGTTTTTTTGTAATGGGGGTTGCCCAGAATATGCATACTTTGAATATAATAATCTTCAAGTCTGCCAAGATGAATGTCGAGCAAGAAAGCAAGTTTTTAAGCATATTGCACAGCGAATGAATGAATTAGTACCAAAAAAACTTATAGATCATGTCTCACATCCTTCTTTATTAGAATGCAATACATGTATATAGGTTGTTAGAGTTTGAACATAAACGTAGCTCTTTTTCTAAGATATCCATATTATGCTTTTTCGACCTCTAAAATCAATCAACTAATTTAATCTTTAATTAGAAAGTTTGTATAATGATAAAATAATTATAAAGATTAGCTTCAAAAAACAAACAAATCTTGAACACTCTGTTTGAAAATGCCCCTATCTACTTGACATGGGCAATAATAAAAATTCTTATGGGGATGTTTCAAAATTAATAGCCTAAATAATGAAAAACAGGTCCAAGAGCATAGCTCTGAGACCTGTTTTTTAGTATAATTAATTTACTATGAAAAACTATACTA
>CAZRHX010000051.1:0-9848 GCA_964599855.1 uncultured Tissierella sp.
TATATCTAAATCATTAATTTTTATTCTATCTATTTAATTTTCTTATCTCTTCAATTATTAATTGTGTACTAAATACAATCAATCCAGATAAAAGTATTATCCCCCAATATATAGGATATAAAAATTCTTCTGAAGCGTCTCCACCTACGATAGACTTAAGGATTGGAGCGCCTATCCCTAATGTCATCCATAGGAAAAATATAAGCATTGTAATTAATGCCTTTTTCACAGAATATCCCTCCTTAATATATATCAGTATTTGCGAGTAATGTTTTTTTATGTTTTACTCCTTAGTCTAAATTTTAATAATCAGATACATTTACTGTGATATCAGACTTTGCCTCCTCTAATAATGAAGAATCATCTATCCCACAATATCTAAATGCTTCTTCAATTATTGTATCAAGATTGTTTTCATAGTCATTGTCCATTTGTAATCCAAAAGCTATTCGGCGTAATAGTTTCAATGCTTCCTCTTCTCCCAAGCTTTCATCTAAAAAACCACTATAACTAATTGAAGTTCCCTTACTCCAATTCTCTTCATTCATAAATAAAAGCCACTCTTTATCTATCAATACAGCCATGTTTTCTTCATATCTTGCATACTTTGAACCCTTTATATCAAAATTAGCTTGTCCATTCTTGCTTGGGACTTGATAGTTACCTACTAAAGATTTAACTTTTCCTAGTATATCTTTTTTTTCTATTTTAAATGGAACTTCGTAAGGTGTATAAAAATATAATTCTCCATCAACCATTACTTGCCCATTCCAACTTTCGTCTAAGTCCTTCCATTTTTCTCCTTTATCACTATATAGGAACTCACTAGATTTATCTGTTTGATTTTCTACTACCTTTGAACATCCTGATAGTGTTGATATAAGCATTACTACAAATATAGATGATAGTAAAATTATAGATGTTTTTTTCATATCAAACCCTCCCCCTAGTATGACTATTTTATTTGATGTAATTAAAAAATACGAACTTACTCCAGAGAAGAAGTATCATTTGGAAGCTCCCATATAATATATCTTTTTGTATATTGAACACTTGAAACATTTTTTCTATTTCCCTCCTTATAGAATATATATCCTGATCCCATTTGATCTTCAAAGTCCCAGCTCTCTTGGCCCATTAAATCTATTATAGGAGATTTGCCCGTATCTGTTTTAGTTATATATCTTTGGGGCTCATCAGATATTTTAACAATCTCATCCTCATTAAAACTTAATTCTGCTATGCCTTTTAAAATAGAGAATGGATTCCCTTCTTGAAATAAAATGGGATATATTATTATAAATCCAAAGAATAAAACAACTACAAATAAAATTAAAACAATCTTTTTCATTATAAGCACTCTCCTTTTTAAATTATGAATTACATATTTGTTGGATGAGCTCCAAACCATGTTTGAATTTCATCTTCTTCCCTACATTTATCTATCCATGCAATACCAAAAATAAGTTTATGTGATTTTGTCATTGGTAATATATGATATCCTATTCCGTTTTCTAGATATATACTATCATAATCGTAGCTTCCAACTCTTTCACCGGTATCATAATAACCAGTGTCACATTCTATGCCAATTGACAACTTTATATCTTCTTTATAAAAACTTTGACACTCAAGTTTTTCACCAGATTCAGCATATTTTTTTACTTTGCTAGGATCTATGTCATCGATTACACAAATTATAAAATGCTCTAAATTATCACTAACATAATTTAACTCTATCCTATATCTCCCACCAAGATTAGGAAATACTGATAGATTGTTTTTTAATCTTACAGACTTATACTCTGTGCTAATACCATCTATATAAATTGATATTTTCCCTAGTGGTGTTATAAGTTTTTTCATTAATCCTCCACCTCATATTTAATAGAAATACAACTTTATAAGAAAGCCCTTTTTCATCTACTTGTTTTTTTAGAGCTTTTAATTGCAATTAATATGATTAGTAATAGTACTATAACTAACAATGTCCATTGTTCCATTGAACCAAGTAATAAGAACATTAAAGGTACTGCAATTATTCCAGTTACTACTGATGCAATAACAATCCTTCCTATCAATCTATAAAGATCCATTTTGCTTAGCTCCTCTCAATAAATGTAAAAGCAAGTAGCTTTATTTTACATGTATATTTATTATAGAATTACTTAAGGCAAGTCTCTCTCTTAACTCTTTACTTAATTCTAATTTAAAGTTTGTATTTTTAGGAACATCTGTAAATTCATATATAAATCCTGTCACTAGTGTCCCATCAGTAGATTCAATATTCATTGGCTCTATACCTATTATTTTTAAATGGTCTTGATATTCTCCATCAATAATTCCTTTTTCAAACAGTTCATTTATAGTGCTAGATATAAGACTTTGTTCTTCAGAAAAAACAATTTCAAAATCTCTTTTATCTATTTCTATATCTTTGTCATCCACAATTGTTTTACCTGCAATCTCTATTTTATAGGTCCACTGTTTTTCAGCTAGCTTTGAGACCTCATTATCTTCTAGATTTTTAATTGCTTCTTCAATAAATTCATTATAGTAACTTGCTTCTTCTTCTAAGCTTTTATTTCTTATTTCATATTCATTGTTTTTTTCTTTCAATTGTTGGATTTCCATCTCATAAAGCCTAATCTTATCTATTTCGTCTATATGTGATATTAACCATTTATTATCTGTTTTTTCTAAAGTAAATTCATTGGTCCGACTTTTTTCTTCTTTTAGTTCATTTTCAAAATACAAGTTTTCAGTATATTTTACTTTATAAACTATTTCTTCTTCGTTTTCTGATAGCTTTTCATATTCTATATCTTTTATTTCAGAACTATCATATTTTCCTCCTAACAAGTCTGCATCTATTAGATATCTATTAGCTATTAATCTCTCGTATTCTCTTTCAGTTAATAAAGCTTTTAATTCTTTAAGTAGTTCATTTAACCCTTCTTCTGATTCTATAGTTCCCTGATCACTTTCTTTTTCTTCAATTTCTAATGTACCAGCACTTTCAAACACACTTACTATTTCTTCTTTTTTAACATAGAGATCTGACTTCCCATTTAAAAATTCATCAATATTTTTTTCTGGATTTGAATTTTTATCACCACTACATCCAGATCCTAATAAAGCAATTAAAGATAAAGCTATAGAAAATATAACTTTCTTATTAACTCTCATATCTATTCATCTCCTATAATATATTGTTTTTTTATGTTGATTTTTTCTCCACAATGTGTACAATAATTAGAATATTTTTTAGAATTTATGAGTCTATCCAAGTTCTCAAAACCACCACATTTTGGGCATCTTAATTTCTTCTTATCCAAAACGATATAAGCTATCAAGAAAGTTAAGGAAAATATAAGAAAATATAAATTAAAAACCCCACCGATTAATGTTATAAAAAACAGTATAAAAAATAATATTGCAAGATCAATATCTTTTTCTGATATGTGCTTCATAAATTTTCACTCCCCATAAATAAATATAATCAAACTCATATCTGTCTTTAATTATTTCTAGCAATACTTTTAGATATTTTAGTTATTCCTTCTATGATTAGCAGTAGAAATCAATTCCTATATACTCTACTATTATAACGATTGAAGCTTGCCTTTTGTGACAATTAATTTTATTTATTTAAAGTAATTATATGCTATTTTTTATAGACTAGGTATTTTAAGTCTAACCTTTTCTTTCTCATTATAAAATTCATACTCTATTTCTTCTTCTGACCAATATGATTCAAATAATTGTCTTTGAGTATCTTCATCTTTCAATTCAAGATCTATTGTTCCTTCTATATGGTTTAGGTCTCTGTTGCCATAAGTAAAATAATCATCATCAAGCTCATAAGTCTTTTTATCTGTATACCGACTCATGTTTTCAGGTAAGACAATCCTTATTTTAAAGTTATTGGCTTTTTTACTATAGTCTTTTACATCTAAACTAAATGATAAAGTGGTTTCATCATTAGAACCATTTAGACTAATACTTGATTCTTCTATATCTATGGACTTCAACTCATCACCTTTTATCCAATGATAATTTGTTCTGCTTACATCTAATACCCAGTTGATAAAAGGAATAAGAATAAGAAGGATTACGAAAAAAATCACCAGTTTACTTTCACCTTTAAATCTTTCAAGTTTGAATAATCCTTTTATTCCAATTATAAAGATTATCAAGGGAATTAGACCTGAAAGGTAAAGACGAGAGTTATCACCAAGTTTTATTGGTGGTATAAGATATTGCATTATTGAATATGGCCTATAGGGAAGCCTATAGACTAATAGAACAGCTATAAATATGAGTCCTAAATATTGAAGTAATTTCTTATTATCTTTTTTCATATCTATACCTCCTGTTTTTTAAATATATTATAGCATCTATTTTAAGATTGTTTATAAATTTTAAGCCCATCGAATTCGATAGGCTTAAAATCTATATTCAAAATCTTTCTTATCTATAAATCGCTTTAATAGGATCCATTTTAGCTGCACTTATAGCTGGCATAATTCCAAAGAACAATCCAGTTAAAATAGAAACAGATGTAGAAAGTAAAATAGTTTGTGTTGTCAAGACAGGTTTAAGATTCATAATATTTCCCACGACTAAGGAGATACCATAGCCAGATAACAAGCCCAGTATTCCTCCGATAAAAGTAATGACGGCAGCCTCTAAGACAAATTGAAATAAAATATTTCTAGGTTTTGCTCCTATAGCTCGTCTTATACCGATTTCACGCTTACGCTGAGTAACTGATACATACATGATGTTCATTACTCCAATACCCCCAACCAATAGTGATATAGCCGTAATAGCCATTAGAAAGTTAACTATACCTGACATATAATTTTCCATTTCCATTTGCATTTCTTCATTTGATCTGTCTTCTTCAAATATTCCCTCTTCGCTAGGATGATTTTCATATAAAGATTCAATAACACTTTCTGTTGTAGCATACTTGTCAGCTGTTTCATCTATTTTTATTTTCAATCCTCTTATTTCTTTAGACTTTGTCAGTTCATTATAAGAAGATCTAGGTACTACAGAAGTTGAAGCTGTAATATAATCATCTTGCCCTCCATCTAATGATATAGCGTCGTAATCGTAAGGAGTTTTTATACCAACAACTTCATACATATATCCATTGATAGAAATAGCTTGACCTATCATCCCTTCTGGATCGTCTGTCATGAGCCCATATTCAAATACTTCGTGAGATAAAACAATTACATCACGATTTGCATCTGCTGGAGTAATATCACGTCCATACAGAAGAGAAGATTCTTTGCTGTATGGAGATAGTTGAACTGAAGAACCTTGTCCAAAGTAATCAAATTCACCATAAATTGTTTCTATACTACTGCCCATTCCCATATCTTCACCATAATCTGGTAAAACTGAAGTAACGCCTTCGATTTTTTGTATTCTTTTCATATCAACTCTTGAAAATAAAAAGCTCGATTCTTCATAATATCCTGCGTCTTCATCCATAGGCATAGTATTTATAATTTTAACTTCATTGAGGTTGCTAGAGTCTGCTAAATCTAATGTCTGTTGACGAACCCCTTCTCCTAAGGCAGCTATGGTAACAACCGAAGAAATTCCAATGATAATTCCAAGCATAGTTAAAAAAACTCTGAATTTATGAGCCTTTAAACTTAAAAATGTACTTACCATAAGGTTTTTTATCATGAAATCACCTCATCTTCAAAGAAACCATCTTTCATATAAACTACACGCGAAGCATATTTTGTAAGATCTTTGTCGTGAGTTACCATTATAATAGTTTTACCTTCTTCATTAAGCTTCTTTAACATTTCCATAATTGTTTTTCCAGTTTCACTATCAAGTGCTCCCGTTGGTTCATCTGCCATAATCAATATTGGATCATTTATCATAGCTCTTGCTATAGCTACACGTTGTTGTTCTCCACCAGATAGTTCAGTTGTTTTATCTTTCATTTTTTCAGATATTCCAACTAAAGCTAGATACTCTTGTGCTCTTTCTTTTTTCTCTTTTGAATTATTTACTCCTTTATAGATCATAGGCAACTCAACATTTTGCCCTACACTTAAAGATTCTATAAGAAAAAACTGCTGGAAAATGAAACCTAAGTTGGCATTTCTATATTCAGATTTTTGATTTTCATTTAAGGAAGAAACATCTTCTCCACGAAATTTATATACTCCACTACTAAGTCTGTCTAAAAAACCAATAATATTCATCAATGTAGTTTTTCCACATCCTGATTTACCCATAATCATGATAAATTCACCTTCGTATATCTTTAAATCCAATCCTTTTAAAACATGAGTTTCTTGTTTTCCACGTTTATATGTTTTTGTAATTTTTTGCAAATCAATTAAAGGCAAAGAAATTTGTTCTTGGCTCATTTTTTATCACCTATTCTTTCTCTTCAATTGAACCATCTTCTTCTAGTTCATCTATTGGTTCTTGGAATTCTGAGTCATCCATTAGAGGTTCAGATAGTACTTGTCCTTCTTCAACAGGCTCTTTTGAAGAAACAATAATTTGATCTTCTGCTTCTAGTCCACTAGTTACAACTGTATTATCCCCTTCTCCTTCACTAATTTGCACTACACGTCTAACAACAGTACCAAAATCATTTACTAGTACATAAGCTTGATCGCCTTCTTGCTTAATAGCTTTCGTTGGAATTGTAATAATTGTTTTACCAATATTGATAACCGCTTGAACATGATAGCCATTTCGAATACCTTCTAGTGAATCCAAGGATAACTTAACAGGGTAGCTGGACATAGTTGAATTTTGTTCACTATAGTACATTTCACCACCCTCATTACCCTCTGATGGATTAAGATCTATAAAATCCACCTTACCAGTAACTGTATGATCATTTGAGATTACTTTTATATCCGCTACTTGTTTGACTGCCAATTTTTCTACATCTTTTTCATTTACTGTTCCAGCAACATAAAATTTATTAGAAATCAATTTTAAAATTGGTGTATTAGCATCTTTAACCTCCGGTATATATACTTTACCATTAAATGGAGCTACTACTTTTTTATACTGCTGTTCCTTTAATGACTTTATATTGCTATGCATTTCAGTTATTTCTGCATTTATATCGTCAGTACCCATATCTATTTTAATTTCCTCTAATGTCTGAGAACGTTCTTCTACTGGCTGTTGCTTCCAGTTTTTTATAGCTAAGTTTAATTTATAGTTAGCATTTGATCTCTGTGTTTCCATTCTTGCAATTTGATTTTTCAAATCATTTATCTGTGTAGCGACTTCTGTGTTTTCATATGTATAAAGCAGTTCGCCCTTTTCTACATTTTGACCATTTTCAACTTTAAGATCTCCTATGGTGCCAAGAGATTCTTCTTTACTAAACTCTTGGGATTGTTCTGGTTTTACTATACCATTTACAAATACTTGTTCCATATTTGGAACGACATAATACTCGATTCCATATGGATCATTTTCTATTTCAATTGCCTGCTCTTTTGAAGAAAAAAATGATCTCACTATTACTAAACTTATAATAATAAGAATAACTAATATTCCTAAGCCTACACCTATTTTCTTTTTCACGCTTTTCCCCCTCTTTTAATCAAATAATATATTACTACTTTTATAGATTTTTTATTTTTAAAGGAATTATCTATAATCACCTCCTTGTTTTATTATACTTTAACTCTATCCTCTAAAACTTTCAATAAGATTACATTCTTCTTACAAAGTTGTAACTTTTAGAAAACTTAGCTTTATAAGATTATACTATAAAAAGATGTCTATATCTATAGATGTAAGAACATTTTAATCTCTTATCTATCAATTAAAAAAGTCTTAATCAATGCAAAGTATTCTCTCATATATGATTTTACAACTACTGTAGAAGGAACTTTTGCTGGCAGACCATAGGCTTTTAAAGAAAATCTTTTAGCTATAAGTTTTGATCTCAATATATGAAATTTATTTGTAGCTATTAAAACTTCTAGTTTTTTTCTATTATCTAATTTTCTTATTTTTTCTAAGCTGAACTTTATATTCTCAAATGTATTTATAGACTCATCTTCCAATATTATTCTTTTTTCATCTATACCTTTTCTAACTAGATATTCTTTCATAGCACTAGCTTCGGATATAAATTCGTCTCTTCCTTGCCCGCCTGTCACTACTACCTTTACATCTGAATGTTTTTTTAAGTAATCAACACCAACCTTTAGTCTCTCTAAAAGAGAAGGCGAAGGTATATCTCCATAGAGCTTAGCGCCAAGAATAAATAGATAATCTACCTCTTTTTCATATGACTTATTTCCTTCTAATATTATAAGACTTTCTAAAATTAAAAAAGAGATAAATAAAGCTATAAAAATAAATATAGATACATTGATAAAGCTTTCCATATAATTCCTCCATTTTAAATCATTCTATCTTTACTCTAACCAATCTATTATATACCTTCTAGAATAAATTTTATATCTTTTTATTTCTGCTTTATTTTAAAATTCATCTTTCTTATGATATAATAGCTTACTAATGTGTTAATTAAAGTTATATTAAAAAACATAAAAAACTATAGAAGAAGGTAATTATATTTATGTATGAAATAAATTATAAAGATATACAAAATAGCAGTCCAGAAAATATATTTATAGATGTCAGAAGTCCAAAGGAATTTAATCAAGAAACTATCCCAGGAGCTCTAAATATACCCCTATTTGACAATGAAGAAAGAGCACTCATAGGTACTCTCTATAAAAATAGTAGTATAGAACAAGCTAAGAAGATTGGTATAGATATAGCATCTAAAAAACTTCCTCAGATTTATGAAGAAGTTTCTCTTTTGAATAAAGGACCTGGTCATATTTACATGTTTTGTTCTAGAGGTGGATTTAGAAGTAGTTCTCTAGCAGCATTCTTTCAAGCCTTAAATATGAACATAGTAAAAATTCAAGGAGGTTATAAAGCTTATAGAGCTTTTATAAGAGAAGATCTACAGAGTATTTCAGAAAATTTAAAACTAGTCGTATTATATGGAAATACAGGAACAGGTAAAACTCATATATTAGATAATTTAAGAGAAAAAGGAATGAATGTATTAGATTTAGAAGCTTGTGCAAACCATAGAGGTTCTATACTGGGAAGTGTTGGGCTAGGTGAAGCCAATAATCAAAAAATGTTTGAAAGTTTAGTATATGAAGAATTGAAAAATAGAAATTCTAATTTAATATTTGTAGAAGGTGAAAGCAAAAGAATTGGAAAGTCACTCATACCAGAATTTATCTTCGATAAAATGAAAGAAGGAATAAGTTTAAAAATTATTTCTCCTATGGAAAATAGAATTGAAGTTATCTTAAATGATTATGTAAACGGGTGTGATGATGATTTAATAGAATCTTTAAATCATATGAGAAATCGAATGGGAAACAAAACTATAGATAATTATGTGGATTTAGTTAAAAGAAAAGAATATAGTCCCATAATAAAAGATTTATTTATCAAGTATTATGATCCACTATATGAAAAACATAAGAGGAAATATATTAAAATATTTGAAAATAGAGATCCAAATATCACAGCTGATAATATAATAGTTTGGATGGATAAAAAAAACAAAGGCCTCTAAAGTTTAGAAGCCTTTTGTTTTATAGTAAGTCGTCCCCTATATTCCAGTTTGCAGGTGCTAGACCACCAGTATTTAATGCACTTAATACTCTTAAAGTCTCATCTACACTTCTACCAACATCTAAATCGTGTACTACAGAATATCTTATAATACCTTCTGGATCTATTATAAACAATCCTCTTAAAGCTATTCCTTCATCTTCTACTAA
>CAZRHX010000052.1:0-9641 GCA_964599855.1 uncultured Tissierella sp.
TTTTAATTTAATTGTAATACCTCTTTCTCTTTCTAAATCCATATTATCTAAAACCTGAGACTGCATCTCACGTGAAGTTAACATTCCAGTCTTTTCTATAAGCCTATCTGCAAGAGTAGACTTGCCGTGATCTATATGGGCTATTATAGAGAAATTTCTTATATTTCTCTGATTATTTTTTTCCATTTAAAGTGTGTTCCTCCTTTAGTTCATTCTCAGTAATTATAGCAAATTTTCATAGATATGTAAAACACTATTAAAACAAAGGATATTTAGAGGAAATATCCTTTGTTTTAATAGGAATATTCGTTTTAAAATTCTAATCTAAAAATCCAAATCTTTCATTTATGGGAAAATATCTAAATTCAGCTATTCCCTTCACACTTTTCATATCTACAGTTCCAAAACTTCTACTATCTTTACTAGCATTTTTTTCTCTATTATCTCCAAGAAGAAAAACTTCCCCTTCAGGAACTTTCCATGTATCCTTATCATATATATGTGTATATACATTTTCCTCTACATAATCTTCTTCCAATAGTTTTTTATTTAAATAAACTCTTCCCTCTATTATTTCTACAAGATCCCCCTCTATACCTATCACTCTTTTAATATAATCTTTCTCTACAGAATCAGGCGCTTGTATAACAACTATATCTTGTCTTTCAGGATCTTTGAAAAACAGTGATATTTTAACAGAAAACAGCCTATCTTTTTCATGTAGAGTAGGTTGCATAGAATTCCCCAGAACATAAGTAGAATTAAATAAGAATGTATTAATAAAAAAAGCAACTAGTATGGCAAATGTAATGCTTTTTATCCAATCCATAATATCATCATTTTTCTCTTTGTTTTTTTTGTTGTTTTTATCATTTTCTTTATCCACCAATATTATCTCCTCTTTCTATAATGGTATTATATCATCTTTATAAGATAGTTAAAGGATAAATTTCAAAATAGACATATCCAATAAATCTTCATATACACTATAATTTAATCTATCTTGGAATTGTACAAATTAATTTATCTATCTTTTTATCATTTTTATTTGTTTTTCTCATTATTTATCCTTGCAATTATAATCTCTACATGATAAAATATTTTGTGTTAGATTAAATGGAGGTGACAGTATTGGCTAATATTAAATCAGCTAAGAAAAGAATTGAAATCGCTAAATATAGAACTGAATTAAACAAAAGCAAAAAAACAGAACTAAAATCAAATATGAAAAAATTTGATAAAGCAATTGAAGAAGGAAATGTAGAAGAAGCGAAAGAATTACTAAAAGTAATTGATCAAAAATTAAAAAGAGCTACACACCACAATATACTTCATAAGAATGCATCTTCTAGAAAGTTAAGTAACTTAACAAAAAAATTAAATAATGCAATGTAAATAAAACTTCGGTTATCCGAAGTTTTGTTTTTTTTATATTTTTTTATTTTATTTATACACCCCGTGCCCCATCTCTACAAGAAATGTTTCTATCAGCAATTTACTATCTGTCATGCTAGTTTTCATAAGCGTATCAATTTTTAATAATCTCTGCATTATATTTTCTAATTCTTTAAGATTATAATTGTTGGCTTGAAGACGGATCTTACTAAATTCATAAGCTTTTATCCCTAACTTTTCTTGAATACTTTTATTGTCATATCCTTTAGTTTTATATATTACATATCCCAATATAAGTCTTATCTGTCTAATCATCATGAAAAACATCCTCTGAATTGGCTCGCCAGATCCATACATCTGATTCAATAACCTCAAAGACCTCTCTGCTGATTTACTACTAAAAGCCTCTAAAAACTCAAATATATTTGTATCAACTGCTTTTATAAGGACATTATCTATATCTGTTTTTGTAATCTCTTCTTTTGAATAATCTACTATCTTTAAAAACTCATTTTCTAAATCATAAAGATTTAAATCTACATTCCTACTATTATAGGAGCTTTGATCGATAAAATATTTTATATTTAATGTAGAAATCTTTTTATTGTTTTTCTTAGCAATAGTATTAACCCATTTGTTCATATCTGAACCCAAAAGTTTTGTAAACTCTACTTGTCTATCTTCTTTTTTAATCAATTTATAAAACTTAGTATTTTTCTTCAGGCTAGAAGAATCATCCATAAATATCAAAACTAAAAAATCCCCCAAATCTTCTATGTACCTATATAGTTCTTTTTTAGCTCTATCTTCTAAATCTTCTAAAAAACTTGAAACATCTTTTAAAACAACTACTTTTTTCGAAGACATAAAAGGAAGTGTTTCTGATGCATTTATAACTATATCTAGATTAGCGTTTTGTCCATCTATTACAGTATAATTTAAAGTTTCAAAATCATCATTTATATATTTGTTTTTAAGTTCTTCTAAAGCGAGTTTCATCATATATTCTTCTTCACCTGTAAAAAGATAATAGTTTTTTAATTCATCTTTTTTTAGCTTAGAAAAAAAATCTTTATAAATCATTTATTGACTCCTCCCAATTTGTTTTCCTTATAATAAAATATATAATCAAAAATAATAAGAGATTATATGAAAAATAATTATGATTATATAGTAAGTAATCTTTCAAATCCATCCTTACTTTTTCACCATCTACTAAATATGTACTAACTTGATAACTATCTGATATTATTATTTTAACAAGCCCATCTTTATCCGTTCTATAAATTTTAGTTTTATCCTTAAATGTTTCCAAAACTTCTTTATTTGGATGATTATACATGTTTTTTTCACCCAAAGATATAACTCCTACTTGTGGATTTATTTTTTCTATAAACTTTTCTGTAGAAGAAGTATTGCTTCCATGATGACCAACTTTTAAGATGTCTACTTTTGATATTTCATCTATTAAACTCTCTTCTACTTTCCCTTCCATATCTCCCGTAAATAAAATTTTTACATCTTTATAATTTAAAGCTCCAACCATCGATTTATTGTTTAAATTATCTTCATATTTCATTTCATCTATAGGCCATAGAATTTCAAAGTTTGTATTTTTACCTATGCTAATACTATCTCCCTTTCTTAGAATGGTTAATCTATCGTCATTTAATAAATCTATATATTTATCACTCGGTAGATGAGATATAAATATATGGTCTACCTTAAAGCTATCTAAAAAAAGTGGTAATCCCTGACAGTGATCTTCGTGGAAGTGAGATATAAATATAGCATCTAATTTTCTAACACCTATTTTCTCTAAGTATGGAAGCACTGTCTTCTCTGGTATATTATAGTTTCCAAAAATACTTCCGCCAGTATCTATTAATATATTTTTTTCTCCACTTCGAATATATATACTATCACCTTGTCCTACATCTATAAAGTGAATCTCCATATTTTCTTTTATATTTATTAGATTTATCAAAATTAAAAAAGATAAATACACTACTATTATTTTTTGTATGCTTTTATTAAAAACCTTTATATCTATAATATCTAAAACTATAAAGAAAAATATAAATATATAAATAATAGTTATTATTTCAGGAGAGAAAATTCTAATTAAATTTATAGGAGACTTTTCCATAAATCTCAATATTAAAAATTGTAAGTTCAAGCTTGAATTTAAAATAGTTCCAAAGACTGAATTTAAACTTGGCAATACAAACTCTAATCCTATCATTATAAAAGCTATTATAAGAGAGAAAGATAATATGGGAACTATTAATATATTAGATAAAAAACCGATCAAATTTATTCTATTAAAATAATATGCCTGTAAAGGACTAACTCCTATATTAACTGCCAACAAACCAGAAACTGTATCTATAAACTTCCCCTCTAGAGGATAGAATAAATAAGCAATTCTTTCGGTAAAAACTACTATAGAAGCACTTGCTATAAAGGATAATTGAAAACCTATAGAAAATAAACTATATGGATTTATAAACAGTAATATAAGAGCTGCTAAACTGAGTATATTTAAAGAATCGAAAGGTTTATGGATAATCTTTGACAGATATAGAAATGAAAACAATAGACTAGCCCTAACTATAGAAGGGGGATATCCAATTATATATCCATAAGACCATATGAAAATAAGTGTAATAATAGTATTACTTTTTCTCTTTATACCTAGCCTTGAAATTATAAAGATTAAAAAAGACGAAATAATCCCTATGTGAAGACCTGACACTGCAAGTATATGGGATAAACCCATATCTCTATAGAGTTTTACATTGTCTTCATCTAAATAATCACTCTGACCAAGTATAATAGAGGTAATCAAAGAGTTGTTCTCCTCATTTAAATAAGGCTTAAATAAGCCTTCTATAGTTTCAATAGATTTTTCCTTTATCCCATATCTAAAGGGAATATCTGATATATCTATATTTTTTAAACTATAATCATCTACAGTCATAAGTGTATAGATCTTTTTACTTTTAAGATATAGTTTATAGTTAAATAGTCCTGGATTCCTATTTTCTTTAGGAAGTTTTGGAGTAACTTTTAAAATGATCTTACTTCCTAGTTTTAAATTTTTTTCTCCTATAATGGTCAATAGGGCTTTTTCAAGAGGGATCTTTCTATCATCTACTCCCTCTACCTTTATAATATATCTTTCTAGCTCAGAAGTTTTCTTGTCTAAATCTTCAACTCTAGCTTCTATATAGATTTCCTCTTCTATAAAGTTTTCTAAATTTCCATTTCCATTTAAAAAACTTATAGATATGCCCAATATAAAGAAAAAACATAATAAAATACTTTGATTTAAAGTCATTTTTATTATACTATAAGATAAATACAATATTGAAAACATAAACATAAAAATTACCACATTAAAAGGAATATTCACGAAATTATATATGAGTATGCCTAAAATATAAAACAATAATAAATTAGTAAAAGTTCTTTTCATATTGCTCTCCTGGATTATGTATTTTAAATATTATATCATAATTTATATGAGTAAAAAACAATAGAATTTGAAAGGTGGATTTTAAATTGACTGAAAAACTATATATAGATAATCCTTACTTAAAAGAAGTTAGAGCTAAGGTCATAGATAAATCATTTAAAGATGAAAAATATCTAATAAAACTTGATAGAACAATATTTTCTCCACATATCTCTGAAGAAAAACAAGAAGATTTGGGAACTATTGATAACATAGATTTAATAGATGTATATAAATATAATAATGATATAATTCACGTTGTAGAAGAAGATATAAAAGATGATGAAGTCCTTCTATCTATAGACTGGAAAAATAGATTTGACTCTATGCAAAACAATACTGGAAAATATATACTATCTGCAGCTTTTAAAAAACTTTTCAATATAGATACTCTAGATTTTAATCTTGGACAAGAATATATAACCATAGATGCAGATATCTTAGACATAAATAAAGATAAAACATTTCAAATAGAAGTCTTATCTAATAAAATAATACAATCTAATTTTAAAGTTGGGAGTAAGTTTTTAAACTACAGTGATGCAAACAAACTGGGTATTCATGCTGACAAAAAAAACACGGAAAAGATTAGAATAATAAATATAGAAAATATAATCATATCACCATGTTATAGTAGTCATGTAAGCAACACAGGAGAGGTAGGACTCATAAAGATTACAGACTTCGAGAGATATAAGACCAGTACTAGAGTAAGCTTCATATGCGGAAATAGAGCTTTAGAAGACTATAGCTTTAAAAATAGATATCTAAATGATTTAGCAGAAGCTCTTTCATCAAATGTAGATAATGTATTAGAAGATGTCCTTAAACTAAAAGAAAACTTGAAAGATATGGAAACTAAAAATAGAGCTTTAAAAGAAGAAATCATTTCTTTAAAAGCAGAAGCGCTCCTAGAGACAAAGAAAACTTTAGGAAATATAGACTATATAGTGAAAAATTTAGGAAATATTGATGCAAAAGAAATAGACCGTATCTCTTCATATTTGGATGAAAATAAAAACCTCATTCAAATATATAAATTAGAAAAAGACAATCATGCTAGCTTTTTAATAAGTAAAAGCTATAATCTGAATATAGACTTAAAGAAGATTTTAGATGTAGTATCCGAGCAAATAATAGTAAAAGGTCAAGGCGATAAAAATAGAATCCATGGTACTAGCTCAATCACTATAATTGATAGGGTTATCGAGATGTTCTTCAAAGAAATCAAAAGATATTTTATCTACTAAAAACATCTTTTATAATTGTTAAATTAAGCACTCCCCTTGCAATCAGCAGATTATGAAAAATTCTGATATTGTAAGAGGAGTATTTTTGATATTGGGTTGAAATATCAAAAATCAGAAAAGATTGAGTTTATATAGATTATGTTATACAATTTTAAAGTAATTAAAATAAAATAAAAAGAGATTACTCCAATAATCTCTTTTATAGATAAAAATAGGAGATGATAAAAGTATGGATTTACAAGAATTAGACATATTAAAAGAACTTTCAAAGCAATCTTATATAGATCAAAAGATTTTAACAGAGATAAGTGATTATTCATTAGAACAAGTAGATCATTCTTTAAATGAATTAATTAGAAAAGGATTTATAAAGGAAGATCATACCTTAACAGAACTTGGTATCAAAGAACTGGAAAAGAAAAACCCTAAAAATGCAATTATCTTAGCAGCTGGACTTGGCTTGAGAATGGTCCCAATCAACACAAAAGTACCCAAAGGACTTTTAAATGTACGAGGAGAAATATTAATTGAAAGACTCATAAATCAGCTTCACGAAGTTGGAACTAAAAACATATATATTGTAGTTGGTTTTATGGCAGAAAAATTTGAATACCTCAAAGAAAAGTATGGAGTAAATTTGATTTATAATGAAGACTTTGCTCTTAATGAAACTCTACATTCTTTAAGTTTAGCAAAAGACTATCTGGGTAATTCTTATATTGTTCCTAGTGATATTTATTGTGAGATAAATCCTTTTTCTAAGAGAGAATTGTATTCTTGGTATATGATTTTAGATAAAATGGATACTAAGAGTATTTTAAAAATAAATGAAAAAGACGAATTGATTTTAGTTTCTCCAGAAGAAAAAGGAAATACAATGACTGGAATTGCCTACATTCTAGAGAAAAAATCAGAAACTGCAGAAGAAAATTTTAAAAGAATGGCTTTAGATCCATCATATATGGGTAGAATATGGGAAGAAGCCTTAATAAAAGAAGGAAAAATGTTGATCTCACCTCAGCTTCAATCTTCTTTAACTATTACTGGGATAGATACTTATGAGCAACTAAGAGCATTTGATCCTGAATCTCCTCATCTAGAATCAGAGATTATTTCTTTTATCACAAATATATTTAATACAGTTCCAGAAGAGATTATAAACATATTCCCTTTAAAAAAAGGTATGACAAACCATACTTTTAAATTTGGATTCCATAATAAAGGTTATTTACTTCGTATTCCAGGAGAAGGAACAGATAAAATCATCAATAGAAATCAAGAATACGAAGTATATCAAGAATTAATGGATTTAGACTTGTCGGATAAAGTATTGTATTTTAATCCAGATACTGGCTTCAGGATTACAGAATTTTGGCCAGACGCAAGAGTTTGTAATCCTAAAGATCTAAATGATGTAAGACTATGTATTGCTAAACTAAAAGAATTGCATGAATTGAAAATTAAAGTAAGTCATAAATTTGATTTATTTAAAAAAATTGAATATTATGAATCGCTTCGAAGAGGAGAACCTTCCATCTATCCAGACTACTCACAGGTCAAAGAAAATATCTATGAATTAAAACAATACATAGATAGCTTACCTAAAAAACAAGTGCTGAGCCATATTGACTCTGTGCCTAATAATTTTCTTTTAATGGATGATGGAGTGAGGATTATAGATTGGGAATACTCTGGAATGCACGATCCCCATGTAGACATTGTTATGTTTGCAATATCTGCCGGTTATAATAAAAAAGAAATAGATAGCTTAATTGAGATTTACTTCTCTGAAGGATATACACAGGAAATCAAAATAAAAATATATAGTTATATATCCATATGTGGTCTCTTATGGAGCAACTGGAGCGAATATAAAACTCTTCTCGGAGTAGAACTTGGAGACTATCCACTTGTCCAATATAATTATGCAAGAGACTTTTATAAGATAGCAAAAGAAGAGATGAAGAAAATAGAAATTAATTCTAATATTAAAAAATAAGATACTCCCCTTTAGTAAGAAGATTTAAGTAAAATCTAATACTAAAGGGGGTCTTTTTAAAGATAAAACCTAAAAACTAAAAAAATTGAGCTAAGGATATATCCTTAGCTCAATTAATATTTACTTACTATATAAAAAACTTTAATAAAGCAGTGGCGACTATTAACATAAAAGCTCCACCTATTCTTGATGAAATTTGAGAGAAAGGCATTAATTCCATTCTATCAGCTGCTGAAAGAACTGCAACATCTCCTGTACTACCCATATTCGCCATACATAATCCACCAGTTATATAAGCTTATAAAGGATAAAATCCTAATAAATTCCCTACAAAAGCTGAACCGATAGTTGCGCCTATAATTGTCATACTTACTAATACTAAGTATATTAATGATAAAGATTGTATAACTTCTTTTAAATCTGTATAAGCTACACCGATTCCTACTAATAAAGCAGGTGTTAAATTTATCATAATAAATCTAAACCATTGAAAAGATGATACTTCATATCTTTCTGGCAATATTCCTATAGCTTTTATCAAGGCTACTGTTACTATCATCAATGCATATGAATGAAATGGTATAAATTCTGCTAATATTTTTCCAAAGACAAAAAATGTAGTAGAAAAAAGTAAACCGATTCCTAAAAACGAATAATCTACAGCTCGTGTTTTTTCTTTTTCAGTACTTGGTTCTGCTTGAGTTTTCATCAATTTACCTTCTCCTGAAAACTTAGGATTACCTTTAGTTAATTTACTCAATAATCCAGCAACTACTATTACAAGCGCATTTCCTAATGCTACTGCTGGAAGCATTTTAGATAATATAGTACCAGAATCTATATTCATACTAGTTCCGAATATCTCAGTTAATGGTACAGCACCAGCACCCATTCCTCCGCCCATTATAGGCAGTGCAAGGTAGAGAATAGCATCTTTAACACCATAACCCATTAATCCTCCTGCTAGTCCTGTCAATCCAAATACTACTACTACCACCTATTATTACAGGTAAATATCTAAGGGAAGCTTTGATTAAAAGTTTTCTATCCATACCCAATATACTATCTGTAATTAAGGCTGCTATATAGAAATCTAAGAAGCTTTCACCTTTCATGAAATTATCGACTATTTCAATAGATTGTTGTGGCAATACTTTATAAAGCACTAGTGCCGCTGATCCAAATATAACAATTATTGGACCACCTCCTAGATAATCTTTTACTATCGGAAGTCTGTTTCCAATTTCATTTAATATAGCTCCTAATACTACTGCTGCTATAATTGCAAATGCTAATGGAGATATTCCCATTATTTTAAATCCACTATCTTTGTTTATCTGTTCATTTTTAACGCTCATTTTCAACCTCCTAGTTTTTTATCATTTTTATTTCAAAGCTTCTTTCAATTCTTCTACTTTATCTGTTTGTTCCCATGGGAGGTCAATATCTGTCCGACCAAAATGTCCATAAGCGGCTG
>CAZRHX010000053.1:0-8753 GCA_964599855.1 uncultured Tissierella sp.
ACTAGGATTGCTCCATCCATTTGTGCAGCTCCTGTGATCATGTTCTTAACGTAGTCAGCGTGACCTGGACAGTCAACGTGTGCATAGTGACGTTTTTCTGTTTCGTACTCTACGTGAGATGTGGAAATTGTTATTCCTCTTTCTCTCTCTTCTGGTGCCTTATCTATGTTTGCATAGTCAACACCATCACCTAATCCTAGTCTATCGTGAAGTACCATTGTTATTGCCGCTGTTAATGTTGTTTTACCGTGGTCTACGTGACCTATTGTTCCTATGTTTACGTGGGGTTTTGTTCTTTCAAATTTAGCTTTTCCCATTTTTACTTTTCCTCCTTTAATAATTTAAACTCATTTAAGTAAACTTAGCCGTGTGTTTCTTTTTTTTTGATTATTTCATATGTCATTGTCTTATGATGGAGCCCACGACCGGATTTGAACCGGTGACCTCTTACTTACCAAGCAAGTACTCTACCTACTGAGCTACGTGGGCTAGATGCTAAGTATTCTACTACCAAAGCTTGTCTTTGTCAATAGATTTTATAGACTTATTTTATAATATATCTATTAAGTTTTTTCTTTACTCTTTGAATGGCGTTATCAATGCATTTGGTATCTCTGTTTATCTCTAAAGCTATTTCTTCATAACTCTTACCTTGCAAATATTCTTGCATGACTTCAAGCTCTAAATCGCTTAGCATCTTATTCATCCTAGATTCCATTTTTTTTATTTCTTCTTCAATTATAAATATCTCCATGGGATCTAAGTTTTTTGTACCTTCAACAATATCCATTAAAACTCTGTCCGCTTCTTCTTCATACAAAGGTTTATTTAAGGAAATATAAGAATTTAAAGGTATATGTTTTTTCCTAGTAGCAGTTTTTATAGCAGTTATTATCTGTCTTTTTATACAGAGTTCTACAAATGAAACAAAAGATGTCAGTCTATGCCTATCATAGTCTCTTATAGCTTTAAAAAGTCCTATCATACCTTCTTGAACTATATCATCTCTATCTCCACCTACCAAAAAATAAGTTGCTGATTTAGCTTTTACAAAGTTTCTATACTTATTTAATAAATAGTCGAGAGCTAATATATCTCCAGACCTAACAAGTTCAACTATATCTTCATCCTTCATGAGTTCATATTCCACTGTGCTGTCATCGTATAGTTTAGTTATCAAGGCAATCTCTCCCATTTATAGATAATCAATCTTATTATAAATTCCTTTTTAATAAAGGTCAAGTCTATTTTAGCTTTTTGTTCCAATTTTCTAATTTGTTTATTATTTCATCATCCAATCTCCCTAATGAGAGATTGTTTATTTTATTCTTATGTTTTATATCTTTATTTACTATATTCATTTTATTTTCTATTTCTATTTCTAATTCTCTAGCAGAAATACGAGTTCCTCCACGCGATAATATGATTTGTTGTTCCAACCAATCAGAAGTTGCAACTCTTATCCTTTTTATTCTGCCTACCTTGTCTAGGATTTTTTCAATATAATGATCTGCTGTTTCAAATTCTTTTGTATATATTATTTTTATACCTTTGTAATCTATCTCGTCACCGAGATTCCTCTTTACAAATTGAGCATCAAAGACAAGTATTATCTGTATACCAGAATAATGGTGATATTCTGCTAAAACTTCAATAAGCTCATCCCTGGCTTCTTCTAAATTTATATCTTTCTTTAGCTTTAAACTCTCCCAAGAATTAATTATATTGTATCCATCTACAAATAAATATTCTTTTGGTCTACGATTTATTTTTTTCATCATTTTGCCTTATTACTTCATATATTAATATAGCAGCAGAAGTAGAGGCATTAAGAGAGGATACGTTCCCAAACATAGGTATTTTTATAAGGACATCACATTTTTCACTTACAAGTCTTGATATTCCCTTTCCTTCATTGCCTATAACTAAAGCTATAGGTCCTTTTAAAGATTCATTATAATAATAGTTTTCTCCCTTTAAGTCTGCTCCATATATCCAAAGTCCTTTCTCTTTTAAACTTTCAATAGCCCTTGTTATATTTGTAACATCACTTACCATCATATGGTTTACAGCTCCAGCTGAGGCTTTATATACTGTTTGATTTACTCTTGCAGCTCTTCTTTTAGGAATTATAACTCCATGAACTCCAGCACATTCACAAGTTCTAATAATAGCTCCTAGATTGTGAGGATCTTCTATCCCATCTAAAATAACTATAAATGGTGGCTGGTTTAAACTCTCAGCTTTATCCAAGATATCCTCTATAGTGGAATACTCAAACCCCGTAACAAGAGCTGCTACACCTTGATGAACTTGACCTTCACTAATCTCATCAAGTCTTTTACCATCTATTTCTTGAATTATTATTCCCTTATCTTTTGCAGCGCCTATTATCTTTTTGATAGACCCTTTTAGGTCTCCCTTTAAAATATATATCTTATCTATTTGCTTTTCTGTCTTAAGCAACTCTAATACTGGATTCCTTCCTACTACATATAATTCTTCCATCTAATCTAAGCCTCCCTTAAACCTTTTCCTAACTTCAACAATATCCCCACAAGTCATAACACCTTCAGGACATACTCCTCTTACGCATCCTGGACCTGCATTTTTAAATAAATTAGGATATACATTTTGAACCTTTCTCAACATTTCTATAGCGAGATTTCTTATTTCCCATTGTGCTCTATTACAAGTTCTGAGTTTAAAGAAGTTTAAAAGTGTTCTTGCATTCATGGTAAATATTATCTTAGTTTCGCATGCATTTGGAAATACATATCTAGCATCTTCTATAGCTTCTTTCTCAGCTTTATTTTTAGCTTTCTTTTCTGATAATCCATCTTTTAAATATCTATTTAGATGTTTTGCATATAGAATATCTACAATTTTATTATAGTACTGGGTATCTTTTTCCATAGCTTCTATAAAAATCTCCTTAGCTTTACTATCCTCTTCTATTGCAGGAGGAATTATATATTCAAAATTTTCGAGCTTGACATATCTTTGTGACTGTTGAGAGTAGCTTGCTATTCTATGCCTTACAAGTTGGTGGGTTAAAGTTCTTGAGACTCCCTCAACTCCAAAAGTAAAGTTTATATGCTCAATAGGACTTTCATGACCCAAATCCACTAGCATATCTAAAAAAGACTCTACGCCTTTTTCAGTTAAGCCTTCCTCAATCTCCTCTATACCTACAGCTGAATAACAAAGTTTTGCAGCTGACGCTATAAGTTTTTCACCTTCCGGAGTATATCTTAATAGTTCTACTTTTAACATTTGTTTTCCTCCTATTCCCTTAGCTTTTTTAAGCTTTACCATCCATTATAAATTTAAAGATTTCTTCAAGCCTTATATCTTGATTTGTAAGGTAAAGATACCCAAACAAAGCTTCAAATCCCGTAGCATATTTATAATCTATTAAATTCGCATTTTTAGGATTTGAATTTGTCTTTGTATTTCTTCCTTTTCTTATTATGCCTTTTTCTTCTTCAGTTAAGAGCTCTTCTAAACCATGAACTATATCTGCCTGTGCTTCTGCCTTTACATAAGCAGTAGCTTTTCTATGGAGTTGATTTACCGAAAGATTTTTATCTAAGATAAAAGTCCTCACCATAAGTTCATAACAAGCATCTCCTACATATGCCAACTGAAGAGGGCTCATCATCTTTATATCCTCTTTCTTAAGAGAAATATTAGTTTTTCTAAATACATTTTCTTCTGTCATATTTACACTCTCTTCCACTTCACTCCATCTTTTGCATCTTCTAGTATAATTCCTTTTTCTTTTAAGCTATCTCTGATCTCATCTGATAACTTATAGTCCTTTTCTTCACGTGCTTTATTTCTCTTATCTATTAGATCTAATATTTCATCTTCAAGTATCTCGTCTTTCTTACTCAATATACCCAGTACATTTGTAAGCTCCATTAAAATATTTAATGCTTTTTTTAAGACTTGTTTGCTAGTGGTCTTGTTAAAGTTAGTATTTGTATATTTTACCAATTCAAAGATACTTGATATAGCATCTGCAGTATTTAAATCGTCTTCCATAGCCTTTACAAATTCATCTTTAAACTTTTCTACTTCTATAAGAAGTTTATTATCATCAGCAATAGAAGAATCCTCTTTTGATTCTAAGAGATATTCCAGATTGTTCTTTCCATTATAAATCCTCTCTAAACCGTGCTTCATATGGTCCATAACTTCACGACTAAAGTTTATAGGAGACCTATACTGTGATGATAGTAGGAAAAACCTTAAAACTTCTAGATCATATTCTTTTGCTACATCTTTAATAGTAAAGAAATTGCCTTCAGATTTTGACATTTTTTTATTGTCTACAGTTATCATTCCGTTATGCAACCAATAATTTGCAAAAGGTTTTTTAGTCAAAGTTTCAGATTGAGCTATTTCATTTTCATGATGAGGAAACTGTAGATCTTCTCCACCTGAGTGAATATCTATAGTTTCTCCAAGGATAGATTTTGCCATTACAGAACATTCTATATGCCATCCTGGTCTACCCTTACCCCAAGGACTCTCCCAATATGGCTCCCCTTCCTTTGCTTTTTTCCAAAGTACAAAATCCATAGGATTCTTTTTTTCTTCATTTATTTCAATTCTTGAACCACTTATAAGGTCATCTAACTGTTTTTTAGAAAGTTTTCCATAGTCTTTAGCTTGGGATATATCGAAATATACATTTCCATCTACATTATATGCTGCGCCCATTTCTACTAAATCTTCTATAAAAACCATCATGTCAGCTATATAGTCAGTAGCTCTGGGATTTATAGTTTCATATTCATATAAATTTAAGCCCTCAGCATCTTCCATAAAAGCCTCTATATATCTATCTGCAATTTTTCTTACGGTTGTTCCTTCATTATTTGCTTTTACTATCATTTTGTCATCTATATCTGTAAAGTTAACCACAAACTTTACATCATATCCCTGATAGATAAAAAACCTACGAAGAGTATCAAATATAACTAAAGGTCTAGCATTCCCAACGTGTATATAATTATAAACAGTAGGTCCACAGTTATACATCTTCACTTCTTTCTCTTTTAATGGTACAAACTCATCTTTTTTTCTTGTCAAAGTATTATAAAGTCTCATCCATATTCCTCCATTACTTAGTATTTTAAAAAAACCTCTCATCTCAATAGAGACGAAAGGTTTCGTTTGTCCACTCTAATAGACTTGAATAATCTATTTTAATATCCCTTTAACGCTAGGCTAATCGTCTCTTTCTACATATCGAAAGAAATTTTCAAAGGTGCACTTTCAACTTTTTAAAATCTTAGATCTTTTTTCAGCCAAGAAAGATCTTCTCTAAAAGTTTTAAAAAATTTACTCTCCTCATCATCATTCTTATTTATTCTATTTTAAATAATTTTTCTCTATATAATCTATTCTAGCTAAGATGTTTTCCTTACCTAAAAGATAGATTATCTTAGCAAACTCAGGACCATGAAGACTTCCCGCTAAGGCAACTCTTGCAGGCATAAATAGATTTTTACCCTTTATACCACTTCTTTTTTGAACTTTTTTCATAAGAGAATTAGCATAGTCTTGGTCGATTTCATCTACTTCCTTTAACTCTTCTCTTAGAGCTTCAAGAATGGTAAGAGTGCCCTCACCTTTTAAAGTTTCTAATGCATCTTCTTCTATTTCAAATTCATTGTTAAACATAAAGGTTACTCTATCTACTATCTCATCCATATGGTGCATGCCTTCTCTTACTATATCAACTAGTATTTCAAGCCATTGTCTGTTGCCCTTTATAAAGTCTTCATCTATAAGGTTTGCTTCTATCAGATAAGGAATAGCCATATCTGTTATTCTCTCTATGCTTTCTTCTCTTATATAGTGTCCATTTACCCAGTCAAGTTTATCTTTATCAAATATACCACCAGTTTTAGCTACTCTTTTAAAACTGAATTTTTCTACTAAGTCGTCCATAGAAAGTATTTCTTCATTGTCTTCAGGAGTCCATCCAACCAATGCTAAATAGTTTATCAAACCTTCAGGTAAATACCCCTTATCTTTAAAGTCTCCAACTGCTACATCTCCATGTCTTTTACTCAGTTTCTTTCTTTCCTTGTTTAGAACTGTTGGAAGGTGTACATAGGTTGGCTTTTCCCAACCAAACACTTCGTATAGATAGATATGCTTTGGAGTAGATGGAAGCCACTCCTCACCTCTTACAATATGACTTATCTTCATTAGGTGATCATCTACTACAACTGCCATGTGATATGTCGGATATCCATCTGACTTTAGTAAAACTTGATCATCGATATCATCTGTGTTTATGCTGATATCTCCTCTTACAAGGTCATGAAACTTTATATCTTTGTTTCTTGGCAATTTTAATCTTACAACATACTCTTCTCCATTTTCGATTCTATCTTTAGCTTCTTCTAAACTGACATTTCTACAGAAGCCATCATATTTTGGAACTAAGCCTTTTATCTTTTGTTCTTCCCTTACACTGTCAAGTCTTTCTTTAGAACAAAAGCAATAGTAAGCATCGCCTTTTTCTATAAGTTTATCTACATATTTTATATATATATCCAATCTCTTAGATTGTATATATGGACCATAATCACCTTTTTCTACTACTTTTCCATCCTCTATAAATACACCCTCATCATGTTCAATCCCTGCCCACTTAAGTGAATCTATAAGGTTTTCAATAGCACCTTCTACAAATCTAGTTTGATCTGTGTCTTCTATTCTCAAGATAAATTTACCATTATTGCCCTTGGTGAAAAGATGATTGTAAAGTGCTGTTCTAAGTCCACCTATATGCAAATATCCGGTAGGACTTGGAGCAAATCTAAGTCTAACGTCTCCCACAATTACACCTCCATAAATTTCGTATCCTCTTTAAGTTTTATTACAAACATTATATATCATTTTTTTTTATATTTCAACAGATGCATTAGCTTCTAAGAGGAAGTCCTTCAGATTTAAACTCTTCTTCTATATTTTTAAATAGTTCATCTACACTGACATCCGATTTTTCTCCATCTCTTCTATGTGAATATTCCACCACTCCTTCTGGTGCGCCCTTACCCACTACTATTCTAATAGGTATACCTATTAAATCTCTGTCATTAAATTTAACTCCTGCTCTTTCTTTTCTATCGTCTAGAAGTACCTCTACACCCCTTTGAGTTAAATCATCATATAGCTTTTGTGAAAGTTCCATCTGCTCTTCATTTTTAGTATTTATAACAGTTATAATAACCTCATATGGTGCTACATTTAAAGGCCAAATTATTCCGTTTTCATCATGAAATTGCTCAACTATAGCAGCAACTGTTCTAGTTACACCTATACCATATGAACCCATTACAAAATATTTCTCTTTCCCATTTTCGTCTAGATATTTGGCTCCTAGACCTTCAGAATACTTTGTACCTAATTGAAAGATGTTGCCAACTTCAATTCCTCTTTCCATCTTAAGTCTTTCTCCACAACTAGGACATACGTCTCCATCTCTGATCATTAGAAAATCTTCTACCAATTCACCTTGAAAGTCTCTTCCGTAGTTCACATTTTTAAGGTGAATATCTGTTTCGTTTCCTCCAACTATAAGGTTTTTCATACTTTTTATTCTAGAGTCAACTAAAAGTCTAGTGCCTTCCTTAAGTCCAACTGGACCCGTATAACCTTTACTAGCACCCGTTATATCAAATATCATCTCTTCATCCGCCATTTCTATATCATGAGAAGAAACTCCTAAATAATTTTCAAATTTTGTTTCATTTAATTCTCTATCCCCAGGTATTACAACTACTACAGGCTTTCCCTTTACTGAATAAACTAAAGCTTTTCCAAATGAAGACTTGTCTATTTTGAAAAAGTCTTCTAAAGCCTCTATAGTTGTAACATTTTCTGTCAATACTTTTTCAAGTGGCTTTTCTTCTTGGTCTCTGCTTTCTACATTATAAACAACTTTAGCTTTTTCATCTGTAGCGGCATAATCACAATTGTTACAATAAGCCATAAAGCCTTCACCTGCTTCACTCATGGCCATAAACTCATGTGATACATTACCACCCATAGCACCAGTATCGCCCTCTACAACCTTATAGGCTAGCTTTAAACGTTTAAATACCTTGTCATAGGACTTCCACATTATATCATAAGCTTTTACCATAGCCTCGTGGTCAATATCAAAACTATATGCATCTTTCATAATGAATTCTCTACCTCTCATAAGTCCAAAACGTGGTCTTTTTTCATCACGATATTTAGTTTGGATTTGGTAAAGATTTAATGGAAGTTGCTTATATGACTTTATTTCATTTTTTATAAGATCAGTAATGTACTCTTCATGGGTAGGTCCAAGACAAAACTCTCTTGAGTTTCTATCTAAAAGAGTGAACATCTCAGGACCAAAGTTTTCCCACCTTCCTGTAGCTTCCCAGATTTCTCTTGGCTGGATTGGTGACATTAGAAGCTCTTGAGAGCCTGCTGCATCCATCTCTTCTCTTACTATTTGTTCTACCTTTCGAATCACTCTATAGCCTAGTGGTAAATAGGAGTATACCCCACTTACAAGTTGTCTTATCATTCCAGATCTAAGCAAAAGTTTATGACTTGCAATTTCTGCCTCTGAAGGATTTTCTTTTAATGTAGGCATATACATTTTTGACATTTTCATTTTACAAACCTCCTCAAATATAAAAAACCTTCCATCTCTAACATAGAGACGAAAGGTTAAGTTCCGCGGT
>CAZRHX010000053.1:8763-9463 GCA_964599855.1 uncultured Tissierella sp.
CACTCTAATAAACCTTAAGATATTCTTAAAGTTCACTTAAAAGCTTTTAACAGAGGCAATCCGTTTAGAATTTCTTCTAAAAGTTCTGGGACAGGTTCTTTATTAAGAGGGTAGAAACTTCTCACCATAGGTTTCCTCTCTTGATCCATTAATAAATACTATTTCCCTTCCTAACTTATACAAATATATTACTCTATTACAGCCCTATTGTCAACTATTAAGCGATTTAAGCATACATACGCTATAAGAAGACATACCTTCTTTTCTTCCTACAAAACCCAGTTTTTCTGTAGTAGTTGCCTTAATATTTATATCTTCTATAGAACAACCTAAGACTCTAGAAATGTTTTTTCTCATTTCCAAGATAAATGGAGCGAGTTTAGGAGCTTGAGCAGCTACAGTTGCGTCAATGTTTCCTATCTTATAATTTGCTGAATCCATAGTTTTTTTAACATTCTCAAGTAAAACTAAACTTGAAATATCTTTATATCTTTGATCAGTATCCGGAAAGTGGGCTCCTATATCCCCAAGAGCCAAGGCTCCTAATATACTATCCATGATTGCATGGACTAAAACATCAGCATCAGAATGCCCCAGAAGTCCTTTTTCAAAAGGTATATCTACTCCACCTATTATAAGTTTTCTTTTCTCTACTAATTCATGAACATCATATCCAAATCCAATTCTCATTTTAAGCACC
>CAZRHX010000054.1:0-9349 GCA_964599855.1 uncultured Tissierella sp.
TACTAGATTTACACCAGCACCATCTTTTGTCCTAAATCCTGTGATTTGATTTTTTATTTTCCTTTCCATAATAACCTCCATAATAATTTATTTTAAAAAATTTTCACTTATATCTATTATATCATACTTTAAATATAATAATCCAGCTCATCTTTTCTATAAAAAAGCCCCATTTTAATAGGGACTCCACTTTCTTATAAATTTCATATATGATTTAGGCTTTATACTGACCTGCTATGGTAGTTGATTTATCTATATCTACACATGTTAGTGTTTCGGCATTTTCAAAAAGTTTATTGCAATCTTCACTAAGACGTATCAAAGTCATTTTCTTGCCTGCTCTGTGATATCTTTCTGCTACCGCATCAATTGCTTCAATCCCAGAATGATCCATTACCTTAGCATATTTAAAGTCAACGATTACATTGTTTGGATCGTTTTTAATGTCAAATAGGTCTCTATAGTTTAATACAGATCCAAAGAATATAGATCCATTGATTTTATATGTTTTAGAACCATCTTGATTGTCTTCTATATTTACATATATAACTTTCCCTTTTTTCCAAGCAAAGACAAGTGCAGATATTATAACTCCTGTGATTACTGCTGTAGCTAAATCAGCAAATATAGTAACTAAGCTAACAACTACTATAACAAAAATATCTTGTGCTGGTATCTTGTTACGATATTTTAAACTTTGCCATTCAAAAGTTCCTACCACAACCATAAACATAACACCCACTAATGCTGCTAGTGGAATTACATTTATTATACTTGAACCAAACATTATAAATAATAATAAGGAAGTAGCTGCTACTAAGCCTGATATCCTTGTTCTACCACCTGATTTTATATTTATAATAGATTGTCCTATCATAACCGCTGTCTGTAAACTTAGTATAGAACGACACCAGCTACGAAAGCAAAAGCTACCGACTCAGGAATCAGGGCTAAAGCTACAGTTATACCTGCCAAGATATCACCTTTAAAATATTTTTTATTTCTTTGAAGCTTGTTGGATAAATAACTCAATAAATCTCCTCATTTCTTCTTTTAAATATACTTTAAACAAAAAAATACAACCTCCACTATTGTCAGAGAGGTAGTATTTTTATAGTTTTTATTAAACTGTCTAACTCTAAATATTTGCCATAATATATATTCTTTAATCTTTATTTACTTTATATATTTTTATCTCTAATTTTTCATAGCTACTATAAAACAATCTTTCATAGTATAACATATTTTTATATATTATTCCAATACTTTTACAACATTTTTCAGCATATTAATTATAGGTAGATCATATGGACATTTTGTTTCACAAATTCCACACTCTATACAATCGCTCGCTTTTGGAGACATTCCATCATATCTTCCTTGTGCCCACTCCTCAAGATTATATCTAGTATAATATCCTTCCATTAAAAAATTAGTAGGTATATCTATTCCCTGTGGACATGGTAGACAATAACCACATCTTCTACAAAATTCAGCACCCAGTGTACTGGCTTCTTTTGCTAGTGATTCTCTTTCTTCATCTGTCATTTCTCTCCTATCGCTTCCTGCTCTGGAGTTCTGTCTTATTTGGGAGATGTTTTCCATTCCTGGAATTACAACTGATATATTTGGGTTATCTAAGATGTACCTAATTGCTAGTTCCCCTTTTAAAATAGCTCCACCAGCTAATGGTTTCATTACTATTACACCTATATTATTGGCTTTAGCTTTTTGAAATAATTCTTCACCTTGTGTTTCAACTGCATTGTATGGATATTGTATAGTATTAAAAAGTCCAGTATCTATTGCTTTATCTAAAACTTCCTTACTATGTCCTGTAATTCCTATTTCTTTAATCTTACCTTGTTCTTGAAGTTCTTTAACTGCTTTATAAGCTCCATCTTCGCTCATGATTTTATCGTATTCTTCAAATGTTTTAACATTATGAAATTGATATAAATCTATATAGTCTGTTCTAAGAAGGGAGAGACTTAAGTTAAATTCATTTATTATACCCTCGTAAGTCCTATCCATAGATTTTGTAGCCAAGTAAAACTTATCTCTACCCAGTTCTTCTAATGCATATCCTATTAATTCTTCACTAGCCATATATCCTCTAGCTGTATCAATAAAATTCATACCTTTATTATAAGCTTCTGTAAGTAATTCTAGTACTTGTTCTTTATCTAAACGTTGTGCAGGAATCCCACCGAAACCTACTACACTTACTTTAAAATCTGTTTTTCCAAGTATTCTCTTTTCCATAATAGTTTTCACTCCTTTGTTTTATGCTTTAAACATATTATATCATAGTACACCGAACCTTCAAAAAAACCAAGTCCTTTGAAATATAAACTGTTTCAAAGGACTTGGTTTTTTGTATCTAAAATTAAATAGAACTATAATAAATCATTATAGAAAGATAAATAATTATTATTAAAATAGTAGCCTTCTCCCCATTTAGTCATTATATATTTCACATCTTCTCTTTCATCTTCTATCTTTTCTCTAATTCGTCTTATGTGAACATCTACAGTTCTTTCATCTACATAGTTTTTTTGTCCCCATATTTCATCCAGTAGTTCTTTACGAGAAAATATCTTTCCTAGGTTGGAGAATAGTATATAAAAGAGATCAAATTCTTTTTCTGTGAATTTTATTTCTCTATCTTTTATTTTTATTTTTCTCTTTAAAAAATCAATCGTAAAATAATCTATTTCAAATATATGTTTGTGTAGTCTCTGGATTTTATATTCCATCCTTCTAAATATTATACTTATTCTGGCTTTAAGTTCTAAAATATTAAAAGGTATGACTAAATAATCATCAGCACCATATTCAAAAGATAAAAGTTTAGACATTTGTTCATCACTTTTAGATAACATTATTATAGGTACAGTAGAAAAAGCTCTTATAAGCTTGCAGAGTTTTATACAATCTATCTCTTTTATATCTTTATTTAAAATTATCATCTGGCATTTATCTGCTTCTACTTTTCTTAAGACTCCATCTACTGTGTAGCTATAATCTATTTTATAAATTTCTTCATTAAAGTTATATTTTAAACTATCTTTAATTTTTTCATTATTGTCTACAACAAGTATGTTTTTATACACAATTCACCTCATAGAAAGATTCTATTTTATTTTATATAGTACTCTTTTATCTTCATTTCTTAAAGTTATCTTTTTTTGATCCGCATATTCTAATAACAAAAGAGCTGTCTTTCTATTAATAGATAATAGATCTCTATATTCAGCTATTGAAATAGAGTCATTTTTCTTTATAAAATCTATCAGTTTATCCATAGCTGTATTTAAATCTTCAAATTCTAAAAATATATCTTCATTCATTCTAATGATTTTTCCTGAACTTACTAAATAATTGAAGACCTGATCAAAATCATCTTTCTTAATATCTAATTCGGCTATCATTTCTTCTCTTTTTAGAGGATTGTAATTGTTTTTCTTCATGTTGTCTATTATTTGACCACTTATATTTTCTTGTTCTTTATCTAATTCTATACTAAATTTCTTTAATCTAATATATTCTTTATCTTGTAATAGATAGTCAAGATTTATAAATCTATCTATTATTGATTCTCCAAGTTTTGTAGGGGCATATTTTAAGAACTTACTTCTTATCTCTTCTTTTGACATCCCTGATTTTAAAGGATATTTCAAATGAAACTTTTTTAATTCTTTTTCTATATTATCTTTGAGGCTTTCAAAATAATCTTTATGGATAAAATATCTATCTTTAGTGAGAGTAAAGGATAATACTTTTTCTTTGTCAATTAAACTATTTATTTTCTCCTTTAAGACTTCTTCAACTATAGCTGTATATGAGATAAGTTCTTTTAAAGAAGGGAACTCAGCGCTCTTATCTAATATCACCTGTTCTATTACATCTTCTTGACTGCCTTCAGACTTTATTTCTAGTTCATTTACTAATTCATCATCAAATCTTTTGTGCTTAACTGGATTGGTTTCAACTATTTCTCCTCCACCTATAGTAAACATAGGAGAATAAAACCTTATTATAAATCTATCTTTTCTTTTAGCCACTATCTCTTCTTCAAGCCTAAGCTGAGCAAATGTCTCTTCCCCTGGATGTAGCTCATCTCTATCTAAAAGAACTAATCTACAAAGTATTTCTTTTGTCCCTATATAAACTCTAACTCTAGTTCTATTTGGTATACTTCTGTCTAAAGATTTTAATAATTTTATTTTTACATCCAGCATCATTGTTTTTTTAAGTGTACCTATAGGAGCTATAACACTTCCACGTGGTGCTTCTTCTTTTTTAACACCCGCTATATTCATAGCCACTCTTTGACCTGCATATGCTTCTTTCTCGTTTTTATCATGAACCTGTAGAGTTCTTATTCTTCCTAATATTCCTTCTGGAAATATTTCCATCTCATCTCCAATATTAATTTTACCAGAGAGTAATGTACCAGTAACTACAGTACCAAATCCTGACATGACAAAAGATCTATCTATGGGAAAATAGGCAAGATCCGTATCTTTTTTCTCTTCTATATCTTTTGAATACTTCATTACCTTTTCTTTTACTTCGTCTATCCCATCTCCACTTGTAGAAGATACTCTTATAATAGATGAATCTTCTAAGAAAGTGCCTTCTACTTTTTCTCTTATTTCTTCTTCTACAAGTTCCAACCACTCTTCATCTACTAAATCAGTCTTAGTTATGACAACAAAACCTTTTTCGATTCCAAGCAAGTCTAAAATCGCCAAATGTTCTAAGGTTTGTGGCATAGGACCTTCATCTGCTGCTACTACGAGCATAACTATATCTATACCTATTACTCCTGCAAGCATATTTTTTATAAACTTCTCATGACCAGGTACATCTATTATTCCGGCTCTTTCTCCGTTAGGAAGATCAAAATAGGTAAATCCAAGTTCTATAGATATACCTCGTTTTTGTTCTTCTTTAAGCCTATCTGTATTTCTACCTGTAATAGCTCTTATTAAAGTTGTCTTACCATGGTCTATATGACCTGCTGTTCCTATGATTATATGTTTCATCTATATACGCTCCTTAAGAGTTTTACACATATTTTCTATAGCATCTACTATAATGCTATATTCATCTCTTCTTATGGTTCTAGGGTCAAAGTATAATTTATCTTTATATACTCTACTTATAATAGAAATATTAGATTTTCTTAAAAAAACTTCCATCTTTTGAGTGCTAAATAAAGATGAGTTTATAGCTATAACTTTAGTTGGAAGTTGAACTAAAGGAAGAGAACCTCCTCCTACTTCTGAATAACTATCTTCTATCTCTATTTTTAAGTCTTTACTAACTTCTAATCTTTTTATTTTTTTTTCTAAGTCTATAGCTTTTTCTTCTAGCTTTTCTAAAGAGATGGTTAACATTCTGAGTGTAGGAATTTTTTTAAGCGCCTCTTTTTCATCTATATAATAATTTAAGATAGTTTCAAGAGCTGCTATAACTAGTTTGTCTACTCTAAAAGCTCTGGTCAAAGGATTTTTCTTCATTCTATCTATATATTCTTTCTTTCCTACAATAATCCCTACCTGGGGTCCACCTAATAGTTTGTCTCCACTGAAGGTAACTATATCCACACCCTTATTTAGAGAGTCTTGTACTGTGGGCTCATGTTCCATACCATATTTTTCAAGATCTATAAGAACACCACTGCCCAAATCTTCTATAAGGGGAAGATTGTATTTTTCCTTTAAAGGATATAGATCTTTAGAATCTACGCTGGATGTAAAGCCCATTATACGATAATTGGATGTGTGAACCTTTAATAGGGCTGCTGTATCTTCCCCTATTGCATTTTCATAGTCAGCGAGATGTGTTTTGTTTGTAGCTCCAACATCTACAAGTTTTGCACCACTTCTCTCCATTACATCTGGAATTCTAAAAGAACCTCCTATTTCTATAAGTTCTCCTCTAGATACTATTACTTCTTTATCTTTTGCCATAGTACTTAAAACAAGCATAACAGCTGCAGCATTGTTATTTACAATTAAGCAACTTTCAGCTCCAGTTATTTTTTCAACTATGTTTTCTATGTGAGAATATCTAGATCCTCTTTTGCCTGTTTCTATATCAAACTCTAGATTAGAATAGTTAATAGAGACATTTTTTATGTTTTCTATTACCTCTTCACTTAAAAGAGATCTACCCAGGTTTGTATGAAGCACAGTTCCTGTAGCATTTACTACTCTTTTTAAATTATATGCATTTTTATCTATAGATTTCTCATATATTTTCTCTGGCAAGAGTTTTATGCTTTCTTTAAAGCTTTCTTCATCTAGTTTATCACTTTTTATTGATTCTCTGAGAGCATTTAGCTCTTCTCTTATACTTTCTAAAACTGTATTTCTAGGCATCTCTTGTAAAAGTTTTTTTATAGTTTCTATTTCTAATATTTCATCTACTTTTGGAATAAGTTTAAAAAAATTTCTATTTATAAGATCACTTCCTATTATATTATTTCACATTTATAAAGTTTTTTTCATATTTCCTTACTTGTCCGATTATACCATATGGAAGATTTGAATCCTTAAGATTATTCAATACTTCTTCTGAATCTTCCTGTGAGACAGATATCATAAGTCCGCCGGATGTTTGAGGATCGTACAATACATCCTTTATATCATCTTCTATACCCACTTCAAATGTTACCTTATCTCCTATATGAGTCTTATTTGCATAACTACCAGCAGGCACTAAACCCATGCGTGCATATTCTAATGAATTTTTAATCAAAGGTATAGCTTTATAATCTATATCTATAGTTACATCACTTCCTTCAGCCATTTCAAGAGCATGTCCTAAAAGACCAAAACCTGTGATGTCAGTAACACTATTTACCCCGTTTATTCCTTCTATGGCCTCTTTCCCAAATTTATTCAGTGTTGTCATAACTTCTACTGCAACTTCATAGGTTTCTTCATCTGCTAATCCACCTTTTATAGCAGTATTTATGATTCCAAGACCTAAAGGTTTTGTAATTATAAGCACATCTCCTGCTTTAGCATTACTATTTGTAAGAACCTTTTGGGGATGTACAAAGCCAGTGATTGATAGTCCATATTTTGGTTCATCATCTGATACAGAATGTCCTCCTACAAGTATTGCCCCTGCTTCTTTTACTTTATCATAGCCGCCCTTTAAAATTTCAGCTAAAACTTCTGGATTTAAGCAATCAGGAAAACAAACTATATTCATGCATAAAGTAGGTTCTCCTCCCATAGCATATATGTCACTTAGAGAATTTGCTGCGGCTATTTGACCAAATGTGTAGGGATCATCTACTACTGGAGTAAAAAAGTCCAGAGTTTGTATTATAGCTAATTCATCATTTATTTTATAGACTGCAGCATCATCTGCAGTCTCAAGTCCTACTATCAAATTTTCATCTATTGCTTTTGGTAGATGACGCAAAACTTGCGCCAATATATCGGGACCGATTTTACCAGCTCAGCCCGAAGTTTTTGTTAGTTCTGTCAATCTTTTTTCCATTACTTTACCTCACTTTACTATTATAAGGTCTTTTAGACCTTCAAATTTTTTGTCTCCTATACCAGATACATTCATTATATCATCTATGGTATTAAAAGGAGTTGCTTCTCTATATTCTATTATTCTAGTAGATATAACCTCACCTATACCTGGTAGTGTGTTTAAACTTTCTTTTGTACATGTATTTATATTGATTTTTTCTGTATTGCTTTCAGTGTTACTAGTAGCACTATCTGCTGATATTTCATTTGAAGATTCTACAACTTCTATTAAAGAAGAGTCTAGTTCTTCACCTATCTTTGGTATATATATTTTTTCCTCATCTTTAAGTTTTTTAGCTAAATTTATTCTATTAGCGTCTGCATCTGCAGTTAACCCACCTAATAATTCAACTGCATCTATAAGTCTTTTCCCAGCAGGAAGTTCTATTATTCCAGGTTTTTTAATCTCACCACTTATATGAACTATTATTTCTCCTGATACTTCTTCGATTTCTTCTGTTTTTACTTGTACTTGTGTTTCTGTTGGACTAGTATTTTCCTTTTCTGTAAGATCTTCATACTCAGTATTATCAGTATTTATAACTATACCTTTCATATCTTTCTCTTTTGATATGGCTCTGCTAGAAAAAAACTTATATCCAGGTATAATTACTATAACTCCAATAACTATAAGTATAACTGTTTGTTCCTTTTTTGTAAAGTAAGACTTCATTTTCCATCCCTCTTCCTCTTGAATTTTATTGCTATTTATATACTATTCTACATCTTTCTTCTTTTTCCTCTAAGATTATTTAATTAATGCTTAAAGTTTACTTGTTTCTTTGGTATAATGATACTATTATAAAGGGAAGGTGAAAATATGAAGAGATTTTGTAGCAACTGTTTTTTATTTTTGATTATATTTAGTATTGCTTTTACATCTATAAGTTTTGCCGAAGGTGAAAATTTAAAACTTAATGCAGAGGGAGCACTGCTTATAGATTTTGATTCTAATAGAATTCTTTACGAAAAAAACTCTAATAAAAAACTTTACCCAGCTAGTACTACTAAAATCATGACTGCAATACTTGCTATAGAGCTTGGTAATATGGAAGACATAGTAAAAGTAGACAAAGAAGTAGTAGATCTAAGTGCTGGAAGTAATATAGCTCTTGATTACGATGAAGAGATGAAAATGGACGACCTCTTAGATGCTCTTTTAGTAGCTTCTGCGAATGATGCAGCTCTTGCTATAGGAAAGCATATATCTGGCTCATTGGAAGAGTTTATAGCTCTTATGAATACAAAGGCTGAAGAACTTGGAGCAGTCAATACTCATTTTACAAATCCAAATGGCTTACACGATGACAACCACTATTCAACAGCTTATGATTTATTTTTAATCTCTAAATACGCTATGAGAAACGAAGATTTTAGAAAATATGTATCTACAAGTGAATATACTATTCCTCCTACAAATAAAAAAACTGAAGAAAGACTTATAACTAATACAAATAAGTTTTTATACGGTGATGAAACTATGGAATTAGATAGTAATGTAGTTCCAATTAAATATGATGGCATGAAAGGAATTAAAACTGGAACTACGCCCGAAGCTCAATACTGTTTAATAAGTTATGCAGAGCGAGATGGGAAAAAAATGATCTCAGTAATTCTGAAATCTACTGAAAAACAAGTTTATGTAGATACTTATAAGATTCTTAACTACGGATTCAATAATTTCAATTCTACAATTTTAGGTTATTCTAATCAATTTATAGAAAACCTAAATATAGAAAATGGATCTCTTCCTTACGCTTCAACCGTTCTAGATAAAG
>CAZRHX010000055.1:0-2439 GCA_964599855.1 uncultured Tissierella sp.
TCCACCTGAAAGCTGTGAAATCTGTCTATCTGCAAACTCCTTCATTCCAACTTTCTCCAAAGCCTCTCTTGCTAACTCTTTATCCTTTTTCCCTGGTCTTTTAAACCATCCAAGTTCTCCGTATCTTCCCATTAAAACTACATCCAGAACATTTGCAGGAAAGTCCCAGTCCACACTTTCACTTTGAGGAACATATCCTATATGTTTTCTATGTTCTTTATAGCTTTCTCCATTGAAAGATACACTTCCAGATACTGGCTTTATTAAGTCTAGCATAGCTTTTATAAGAGTAGACTTACCAGCACCATTTGGGCCTACTATGGCCATTAAAATTCCTTTTGGAATTTCTAAGTCCACATCCCAAAGTACAGGTTTAGTACTATAGGCCACAGTCATATCTTCAACTTTTATTATATAATCATTTTCTTTCATGCTTTCACTCCTAACCTTATTTATTATTTTAATGCATCTACTATGGTATCTATATTTTCCCTAACTGTACCTATATAACTTTCTGCAGGTGTTCCAGCTCCACCAGTAGAGTCAGAATAAAGTTCTCCACCTATTTCTACATCAAAACCCTTGGATTTTACAGCATCTTGAAGAGCCTCTATATTTTTTCTTGGTACTGATGACTCTATAAATATAGCTTTTACCTCCTTCTCTACTATAAAATCTGCCAATTCCCTTACATCTGAAGTACCAGCTTCTGCATCTGTACTTATTCCCTGAAGTCCTCTAACCTCAAATCCATATTGGTTTCCAAAATATTGAAAAGCATCATGTGCTGTTACAAGAATTCTTTTATCAGAGTCAAGTTCTTCTGCTCTCTCTCTCACATATTTATCTAGTTCTTCTAATTCTAATATATATTTTTCTAAATTAGTATCATATTTTCCACTGTTCTCTGGATCCATTTCTTTTAATCCTTCAGCTATCCGCTCTGTAGCTCCTTCCCAAATCTTAACATCAAACCATACATGTGGGTCAAAATATCCTGGATTGGTAGCAAAGTCTAAAAGTTTGCTACCATCTAAATTTTCATTTGCAGCAAATATTACTTTGCCCTTTATATTTTCAAATATTTCTCCCATTTTTCCTTCTAGATGAAGCCCGTTATATACAACCATATCTGCTTGACTCATTCTCTTAACATCTCCAGCACTTGCCTTATAAAGATGGGGGTCTACTCCAGGTCCCATTAAAGCTTCAACCTCTACCAAATCACCTGCTAAGTTCTTTACAACATCTGCGATTATTGTAGTTGTAGTTACAACTTTTAATTTACCATTATCCTTTGTCCCATTATCAGTGCCACATCCTGATAAAATAACTAGCATAAGTGATAGTGCTAATATGCTACTTAGTATTCTTTTCATTTGTATTTTCTCCTTTTTACATATAATTTTTATTTTATTTATAAACCTTATAATTCCAATTTCATTAAATCATCTCTTTGTCTATCTTCTCCCACTAGAAAGCTGTGTGTTCCAAATTTCTTAAATCCTTGATTTTCATAGAATTTTATAGAATTTATATTGTTTTCCCATACACCTAGCCAAATATAATCCAAGTTTTTTTCTTTTGCAATTTCTATTGACTTGTCTACAAATATCTTTCCTAAGCCCATTCTTTGATATTTTTTCAATATATATATTCTTTGAATTTCTAGTGAGTTTTTATGATCAACTTCTGTTTGTGCATTTTCAAAATTGACTTTCATATATCCAGCTACTTCATCTTTATATTTTACTATGAAAAATATTGAATCCCGGTTTTCTATCTCACTCTTTACATTTTCAAAAGAAAAGCTTGTCTTTAAATAATCTTCCATATTTTCTTCTGTATTACTATCATGAAATGTTTCAAAAAATGTTTCCTTACCTACTTTTCTGAGAATTTCTATATCTTCTAAAGTAGATCTTTCTATTGTAAAGCCTTGCATATATTTTACCCTCCATTATTTTTATCCTACATATATTTTTTTTGCTATTTCTTTATCTATATCTATCTTTTTTTTATCTTTTTCTATTTTAATCTTTCCATTTAAATCTTTCTCTAGTATCTTTACCTTGTCTCCTATTTTTAAATCTATAGTCTTTGCATATATTAAAATCTCTTTCTCATCCACTATTCTCTTTATATAGATGGTTGAACCCACATCTACACTATCTAAAGAAATATTATTAAAGATATAGCCATCATCTTCGAGTGGTGTCCCATGAGGACAAAATTTAGGATAATCTAAGTATTTTTCTAACATGGATTCTAGTTTAGAACTAGTTATATGCTCTAAAACTTCTGCCTCTTCATGCACATCTTCCCAATCATAACCAAGTTTTTCTACTAAAAAAACTTCCCAAAGCAGATGTCTCTTTTTTATTCGAAGTGCTTCTTTTATACCTTTTATTGTAAGTTTTACACCTTTATAAAGTTGAT
>CAZRHX010000055.1:2449-7015 GCA_964599855.1 uncultured Tissierella sp.
ATTCAACATATCCATCTAGTAAAAGCTTTTTTGTCATTTCAGATACTGATGGAGGAGATATATTTAGAGCTTGTGCTATACTATTTGTTCCAATTCTTTTCTTTTCACCCCCAAGTTCATATATAACTTTTATATAGTCTTCTCTATTTCCCGTCAATTTTTTATTCCTCCTTAAAGATTAGGTATACCTAACTATACTATAGATTCCCAACTTTTCCAAGGTTAAACTTTTATTTTAAAAATAGTTTAATCTATATAAAAAACCATAGTAACTAGCATATACATGTTAGTTACTATGGTTTTTATTCTTAATTTAAATTAACTCTATCACTCATTAATCTTTTTAACTTTTCTATTCCAATACTCAGGCTAGATTTTACAGTCCCTAATGGAATCTTTAATATATCTGATATATTTTCATAGTCCAAATTGAGAAGGTATCTGAGACGAATAACATCTCCATTTTTTCATTTAATTTAGCTAGATACTTATCTAGTACCATCCCATCTTCTAAAGAGCTATAGCTTTCTTCAAAAGCTTCTTCTTTAAACTTATCTAGAGATACTATCTTTTTTCTATCCCTTAATTTTCTTTTACATTTATTTACAAGTATAGTCTTGCTCCAACTATAGAAAGATTCTTCTTTTTTAAGTTTTTGTATATTGTTGTTTGTATATTGTTGTATAAAATGGTTATCATATCTTGCACAGCATCCATAGAATCCTCTGGATTTTTTAAGTATACATAGGCTAGTTTATAATAATTATCCTTTTGATCCATTACCAGTTCTAGCAGATCATCCTTATCTCCAGCCTTTGCTCTTTTTACTAATAATTTAATCTCCACCTTCTTACCCTCTTTCATATGTATGAGTATCCTAAACCATAAAAAGTTCATTTTTCCCTATAAAAATTGCGACAAACTTTCTTTGTCGCAATTATGATTTATTCAATTACTCGATATAAGATTGGATCATCTCAATTGTGTTTTTGGATAGCTCTACTGGGTACCTATCATAATAGAGCTTTTCTCCTAAAATAAATCTATCCCTAGATGTTAGTTCTTCTATAAAAGCTTTCCTTTTTGTTGGTACTACTAACTTATAGATATATCCTTTTTTAAGTGTATCCACTTCATAATTTTCTCCACCATAATTAAAATATATAAGATATTTGTCATTATAATCATTTAACATTCTTTTGTAGTTCAAAAGCTTAATTCCTGAAATATTTTTAATGGATTGATTGTTTAATTCAGCTACTATCTTCTCTATTGTCTGAGAATCAGTTACTTTTAAACCTTCTTTATCTGTCTTAAAATCAAATATATCATCATAATTATCATCAGTTATCTTGGTAATTGAAAGATACTCAGGCATGATTGTAATGTTTATCTTTATCTCTTTTTCAGGTAAATTATATTCTGATGAAAAGTTATAAATATAAATTGTCCCTATAAATAAATATGAAATCATAAGAAAAACAAATATTAAATTACTCTTTTCCGCACCTTTTAGTTTACTCTTTTTATATATAGCTATTATTCCCTGATAAAAAATATTTATAATTATAATGGTAGTAGTAGTTATGGATATATAATATGTATATTTTAAATTATAGTTTTTACCAATCATTATAATATAAAGACTTATAGCAAAGATTATAAAAATTATAGCTCTTATAAGAAGTTTACTCAGCTTAAACTTTCCTTCTGTAAATTCTAAATTTAAAGGTCTTAAGATGAATTCTAGTAAAATAAGTATTATAGCACTTATTATCAAATAGATATTGAATTTAGACTTGGCGAAAAATGATGCAACTAATATAAACATATTTATTACACTAGCTATATTTAAAACTTTCTCTCTCAACCTTCGATCTTTAAAATTAATCATATAGCTCATCCTCCATTTTCATAATCTTCTTTATATTTTATTTATAATTATACCCATTTTATTAAATTCTATATATTATTTTATAAAAAGCCTATCCATATAGTTTAATATGAATAGGCTTTTTGATTTTATTTTATAGATGTGATTGTTATATGTTGTATATATCATTTTCTAATCTAATCTTCTTCCCAGGTAAATCTGGATAATTAAACCATAATGTATATTGATCACTATTATCCATTTCCATTCTTTCATAATTAAAGTTATCAATAAGTGAAAGATTTTTGAGGTTTTTAGTTTCTATTTCTTGTAATATTTTTTCTGTTTCTTTAGAAGAAGAAACCATAACATCCTTGTCTTCAAAGCTAAAATCCATTATATCCCTATATTCATCACCCGTTACTTTATGGACACTAATAGAATCAGGTGATATAATTTCTTGCAAATCTATTTCTCTTGGAGGGCTATAGGATTTTTCTATAATATTATAGGAAATATACACCATTATAAAGATACTAAAAGCTATAGAAAAAAATAAATATATTTTATTATTTTCTTTTCCCTCTTCTTTACGCTTTTTAAGATTTTCTGCTGTTTGTATATAAGTTAAATCAATAGCATTTATTATATAAATTATATTTAAAGCTTTTTTTCTCCACTTTATACCCCTTAATTTTTCCATATACAGTTCCCTTACAATAAAATTTATTAATTTAGAATATTTCTCTCAAAGAAATTTATATCATTGGGTTTTCATGCTTACCTATTTAATCACTCTCATCCTGTAAGCATTCATGGCAGTTTCTCCTAGACGATTTAATAGCTTAGAGTTGGTGTATCCACCTACTAGAGCTCCAATTCCTGGGAGCATCTGTAAAAGTTTTGCTATATCTAGATAATCTCTGTATTCTTGTTGAAAATCTCTCCACTCATCTACATCCATTTCTTCTGGTAAATCTTTTGAGTACTCTGACCAGTTCTCCATATTAGCAAATACCTTGTTTCCCTTTTCTTGACTAGAAAATGCTAATTGAAATATATTTAATATATAGAGTCTTTCCCTATAGTCTGTTATATCAAATCCATAAATACTAGCAATATCATATAAAAACTTTATCTTTATACTGAGGAGTAAGGGAAAGTCAGCTAATGACATTAAAATCCCCCCTGCTCCAGTTCCTATCCCCTCTACCATAGCACTTGTTCTATAGAATTTTAATCTTTCTCTCACCAATTTCTCTTTTTTTTCTAAACTCATTGGTGGAAAAGTCTTTTTAGTTATATATTGAGAACCTGTAAGTACAATTTTGACCATGTTTTTTATAGCAAATGTTACAAGTTCATGATACTTTTCAGGTAATATACTATTAAATTTTCTCTGCATTCCTTTTGAAGCTCTATTCATAATGGTTGGAGATCTTCTCATGTCTTTTTTCCATATATCTAATTGTTTCAATGCATATCTATCATAACGATCTATATCATTCACCCCTAATTTATTATTATTTAAATATCTTACATTTCATCATATATTTATAATATACACCAAATCAAGTGTATATTGTATAGATTTAGTAAAGATGATACAATTAGTTCAAATTACATAAGGAGGGATTAACTTGAAACTAAATTACAAGAGAACTTTTTTTGTAGGTCTTGCTTTTATGAGTATAGCAGCATTTTGGCAACTATATGATAACATTATTCCTTTGATGCTTCAAAATACATTTAAAATGAAGGAAACTATCACTGGAACTATTATGGCACTTGATAATGTATTAGCTCTCTTTTTACTTCCTCTATTTGGTTCTCTTTCTGATAGAGTAAATACAAAACTTGGCAAGAGGACTCCATTTATAGTAGGAGGAACTACTGCAGCAGTATTCTTTATGATGCTTGTAGCCTATGCCAATAAGATAGAGAATTTCTGGCTATTTTTTATAGCCCTTGGAACAACGCTTATAGCCATGGGAACTTATAGGTCTCCTACTGTAGCTCTTATGCCTGATCTTACACCAAAGCCTTTAAGGAGTAAGGCAAACTCCATTATAAATCTTATGGGAGCTGTAGGAGCCATTATAACTTTAGTACTTATATCGGCTCTTGTTCCAGAAGTACAAAATCCTGACTACACTCTTCTATTTTTAGTAGTTGCAATTATAATGGTCGTTTCAGTGATACTACTAGTTATAACTATAAAAGAAAATAAGATCTCTAGAACAGTTGAAATCGAACAAGAACTTCCAAAAGAAAAACTAGAAAAAGATAAAGAGATGGCGCCTGATGTAAGAAAGAGTCTTAACTTTCTCTTTGCTTCTATATTCTTATGGTTTACAGCTTATAATGCTATAACTACAGCATTTTCAAGATACGCTGGAAAAGTATGGGCCCTTGTTGGAGGTAACTTTGCAAATGCACTTCTTGTTGCAACTGGAGCTGCCATAATAAGTTTTATCCCTATAGGAATAATAGCTAGTAAAGTCGGTAGAAAGAAGACAATAATAACAGGTATAATCATTATAACTAGCACTTACTTTGCTGGCTTCTTATTTAAAGAGTACTCGCCACTTATCAATGTAGTATTTGCATTTACTGGAATAGGCTGGGCGGCTATAAATGTAAACTCCTATCCTATGGTAGTCGACATGAGTGGAAGCACAAATGTTGGAAAA
>CAZRHX010000055.1:7025-9310 GCA_964599855.1 uncultured Tissierella sp.
TATATATTTTCAATGGCAGCGCAAGTCTTTACGCCTATATTTTCAGGATTTTTACTGCAAAATGTTTCATATAGGATATTATTCCCTTATGCATTTATATTTTCCCTTCTTTCTCTTATAACTATGTCATTTGTAAAACATGGTGATTCTAAACCCCCAACAAAGGGAAAGACTATAGAAAGCTTTGGTTATGAAGATTGATTTAAAAGGAGAGCGATATAACTTTGATTTATCTAGTAGTTTTTATAATATTCATAGTTTCACTTTATATTATAAGTATAAAGCCAAATAAAAAAAGAAATATAGATGAGTTTTTAAAACATCTTTATGCCCATAGAGGAATTCATGACAATAAAGATAAAAATCCTGAGAATTCTCTTTTAGCCTTTGAAATGGCAGTAGAAAAAGGATATGGAATAGAGTTAGATGTTCAAGTTACAAAAGACAATATTCCACTTGTATTTCACGATAAGACACTTTCAAGAGTATGCAAGATAGAAAACAGTATCGACGAGTTTACACTTAAAGAATTAGTAGATTTAAGACTTTTTACTAGCGATCAATCCATTCCAACTCTTGAAGAAGTTTTAAAGCTAGTAGAGGGGAAAGTTCCTTTAATAGTCGAGATAAAAAATGAGTCAGCCCAAATAAGTGAGCTTAAATATATAGCAGACATTCTAGATAATTATGATGGAGCCTATTGCATAGAATCTTTCAATCCTTTAGTCCTTAGATGGTATAAAAAAAATAGACCCCAGATTATTCGGGGCCAACTTTCCACCTATTATAAAAAGAAAAATAATCCCTTTCCTATAATAGTTAGAGACTTAATTCTAGAAAATCTTATGGCAAATTTTCTATCTAAGCCTGATTTTATAGCTTTTAATTATAAACATAAAAACATGTTTAGCTTTAAACTATGTAAAAAATTATATAGTCCATTTACTGCAGCCTATACTATAAAAAACCAAAAGCAATTTAATAAAAACAAGAATGATTTTGACTTATTTATATTTGATAGTTTTATTCCAAAATAGAGGTGCTAGTGTTTTTCATCACCTCTATTTTGAAATCCCAAGTCTTTCAAAGACCATTTTATATCCATCTGCCCCATAATTTAAGGACCTGTTTACTCGGCTTATTGTAGCTGTGCTAGCTCCAGTAATTTCTTCTATTTCAGTATATGTTTTTTTAGACTTTAGAAGTTTTGCAACTTCAAATCTTTGAGATATGGCTTGAATCTCTTTTACAGTACATATATCTTCTAAAAACTTGTAACATTCTTCTTTGTTTTCTACGGTGAGAAAAGCCTCACATAGTCCATCTATTTGATCATTTTCAACTCTAGGTCTATAATCCATTTTTTCACTTCCTTTTGCATTTTAGCAGTTTAATGCGATTGTTAAATTAGTATAAAAAAGTTGGGCAAAAAGCCCAACCTTTTTTATACTAAAATAATCCTACTATTTCTCCATTTGGTAATATGTCCATATTGTTAGCTGCTGGAACTTTTGGAAGTCCTGGCATAGTCATTACATCACCAGTAAGTGCAACTAAGAATCCTGCACCTGTCGATACTCTAATATCTCTAACAGTAATTCTAAATCCAGTTGGTCTACCAAGTAGATTAGGATCGTCTGAAAGTGAATACTGAGTCTTCGCCATACAGATTGGCATCTTATCAAGGCCCAATTTTTCTATATTAGCTATTTCTTTAGCACATTTATTAGTATAATCTACTCCATCTGCGCCATAGATCTCTTTAGCTATAGTCTCGATTTTTTCTCTTATTGATGATTCTACATCATAAAGCACTTTGAAGTTTGACTCTTGGTTTTCACAAACGTCTACCACAGCTTCAGCCATTTCAACTCCACCGTCTCCACCTTCTGCCCATACATTTGAAATAACTGCTTTAGCGCCCAGTTTTTCACATGCTTCAAATACAAATTTAACTTCTTCTTCTGTATCAGTTGGGAACTGATTTATAGCAACTACTGCCGGTACTCCAAACTTCTTCATGTTCTCTATATGTTTTTCAAGATTTGGTATGCCTTTTTTCAATGCATCTAGATTTTCCTCGTTTAGCTTATCTTTCTTAACTCCACCATTGTACTTTAAAGCTCTTACTGTTGCTACTATAACAGTTGCATCTGGTTTTAAATCTCCAAATCTTGATGCTATATTATAGAACTTTTCAGCTCCAAGGTCTGCTCCAAATCCTGCTTCTGTTATAGTATATTCTGCAAGTTTTAAAGCCATTTTGGTAGCTATCAGTGAGTTAC
>CAZRHX010000056.1:0-4195 GCA_964599855.1 uncultured Tissierella sp.
ATAATTCTATCAATCAACCATCCACGACTAGCCATCTCTTCTAAATGTTTAGCTAGTAAAGGATAGTTTGTTATACTTAGAATATTAATCTCTATTTTAAAATTCATCTACGTCCTCCTCTATAATCCCAATTTTTCTTTGAATCGCTCTATATTTACTCAATCTCAAAGTCAGCTATTAGAAAATAGCTTTCATAATCACCATTTTCTTCTAAGTTTGAAACTTCTTTTATAATACGATATTGACCCTTGTGAAGTTCTCCATAGAGCCACTCCCAATTGACATCCCAATCAGGCCCACCTTCAAATGTTATTTCGTAGCCAACATCATTAAAGCCATATTCTCCATCTATTATCACTGGAAGCTCATACCAGCTTTCACCTATCTTCTTTTCTAAAACAAAGTCTTCTCCATAGATAACTTCAGGCTTTATTTTATTTCCAAATCTTAAAGTTAATCCTTTTTTATTGACTGAGCCTTCCCTTGTGAACATAGTAACCCCTTCAAGCTCCTTAAGATTTTCATATTTTGTAGCTTTTAGTTCAGTCTTATCTAGACTATCTAATGCTTCCACTTCTGCTTCTAAATCATATTCTTCATACAAATCAACCAAATCTTCAAATTTAGACCTACTACTTCCAAGTTCTTTTGTATTTTTTCCCAAAACAGACATCATCATATCGTCCATAGAGCTCCTATCTATAGGAAGAATTCCCTCTACTTCACTGTTTACAGGCACATAGACTATTTCATCTAAATTATCTATCAGTGAAAATATTATAGCACTTTGAATTCTAAAGGCATCCATGCTTAAGTTTTTTCCTTCAGCTAGTTCAAAGTTTAATATTAATGAATAAGGTTTTTCATCTGCCATTATTTCCATAGACTTATATTTATATCCTTTGGGATATTCTAGCTTTGATATTATATTTCCAACTTTAGAGTTATCCCCTATATATTCTGTTTTATTTTTATAGAGCCTATCTATTAAGTTTTCTTCCTTTTCCATGTTGCATCCTATTAAGAAACCCGTTCCAAGTATTGAAGTTATTAAAAATAAAATCAAAGCTTTTGAAGTTTTTTTATTAATTGAATACAATATTTTATCAAGTATTTTCATAAGCATTTTGACACCTCCATAAGATAAATAGATTCTTGTTTTTTAAATAAAGTTAAGATGAATTATTCTCCTATCTCTTTTAACTCAGGCTCTTTCATCCAAAGCTTTTTCTCCAAATACATTGGCTCCTATAACTCCTGCGATAATAAGGATTGAACCTATTATATGGTAGTAGAATATCTCTTCATTTAGGAATATAACCCCACCTATTATTGATATAACCGTTGACAGGCTTATAAATACACTCATCTTAGAAGATTCTATCTTAGATAGAACATAGTTTGATAAAAAGGAAGTTAAAGATGAGGATAATATTCCTAGATAGAGTATAGCAATTATGAAATTAGTTTGCCTTAGAGGCGCAAAAAAACTAGATATATCTCCCTCTATTAGATTCTTTCCTATAGCAAATATATTAAAGCCTATAAATCCTATACCTATCATTACATAGCTGATCTCTAGGCTAGAAAATTCCCTTGTAAGTTTTCTAACCATGACGCTATATATTGCAAAGGATAAAACGGATATAAGAAGTAATATTATACCCTTCATATTTGTAATTTCCACAGAAGTACTCTTCTTATATGTTATGTAGATTACACCAAATACCGATAAAAAAATAGATATCTTTTGAAGTCTTGTAGTCTTTTCATTTAAAAAATAAGAAGCTAAAACCATGATAAAAATTGGTCCTACTGCCTGTATTATTCCGGCTTCTGAAGACTGACTCAGTTGCAAGCCAAAAGCTTGAAAGCCAAAGAATGATAGAGGATAAAAAGCTGCTAAAGGAAGTAATCTCTTTATCATGTTTTTATTGATATCTATTTTTATCCATTTAAATACAACTGGTATAGAAAATGCTAGAAAAGCTGCAGTAAATCTATAGGCCAACAAATTTAATGGTCCGCTGTATTCTAATCCTATTTTACCAAATAAAAAAGATAAACCTGTAAAAACAGAATATAAAACAGCTGCAGAATAGACCTTAAACATTTTATTTTCTTTCAAAACATCCACCCCTCTTATAGATTATCATTTATTATTTCTTCAAGTATATCAATAGCTTGTAATATAAGCCCACCACATCCCTCATTTTCTCTTAAGTTTATGGCTTTTATCTCTATACAATCTATGTCTTTAAATTCTCTTTCAAATTGCTCTATCCATCTACTTCTTATGTCTTTCATCTTGGTATTTTTGCTTGGTTTATCTTCTGAAAATATAGCACCTATAGCAGCTAGACCCCCAATTAATATGCCACAAGTTTTTCCAATGCCTATTCCCCCACCAAAGGGAGTTATCATCTTTAAAGCTTTTTCATCTAGCCCTATCTCATAGTAGTCATTGCATGCATTTAACATGACTTCAGCACAATTATAGTGATAGAGGGCTCTTTCTTCTCCAAATTCAAGTTCATATTCTATATATTCTTTAGCTATATCTCTCAACATGTTTTTCATCTCCTTTTAATATAGTTTTTCCTTGATTTAAAGATATATATTACCATGGATATATCCACCAATAACAATGCTCCTTCTATCAATAGAATGCCCCTTTGGCTTGAACCCAATATAGGTATGAGGGAGTTTATAGCTCCATGTATAAAGATAGCTATGATTAAATATTTTACTCTTTTATTCAATTGGAAACCATTCCAAACTACTACACTTAGTCCTATATGAAGGATTATAGCTAAAAATCTTTCTATAGTACCCACAGTCAATATATGTATAGGATATGTGAAAAGAGCCGGTCCAATCAATATTACTGCTTCTGTCAAGCCATGACCTAGTCCAAATAAGATAGGCTCTAATATACTTGTCTTTGCAGGTTTTAGAAGAAACTTTTTAAATATAAATCTAAATCCCTCTTCAAATACTCCTGCTGAAAATGCTATTAATATTCCAATCAATAAGGGACTTGTCGCATATATCAGGGTAAATTTAGGACTTGTCTGTAAGTGGTTTAATATAGGAAGCCTTAAAAGTACTTGTGAGATTGTAAAACAGAGGCAACCCAGTATAAATGTGATTGTTTTATTTTTCAATATATCACCATCCTTATAGTATATATTATCATATATAGTAAGAAAACCTACTAGAAATCTAGTAGGTTTTTTATTTCTTCTCAGTTAAATATTTCCAATATCTCATTGGCATATTTCTCTTTTGAAGTTTTGGGTTTGTCTTTCCTTCTATGGATATAGATTTAAAGTAAGTCTTCCAAAGATCCTCATAGATCTCTTCACTTTCCTTTACTAGAGAGGGATTTGGTTTTTCTATATCCATAACTATCCATTCTTTTTTATTGTAAAATACTCCTATCTCTCTTTTGGTGTCGTGAATTATAAAGTTTTCATTTCTCAATCTCGCTTGAAAATGAGGTGCTAGGAGAGCTATTATATTATGGTCTGGTTCTATCTGGGCATAAAGCATATCTTTTTTTATATTTTTAAATCTCAAGATTCCACTTACCCTATGCCTTTCCTTTCCTACCAGTCTTGATAACTTTTCTATATTTAACACATCTTCATTGGCTAAGTTTAAATCTACTTCTGAACCTAGCTTAAAGCCTAGTTGAAGGTATCTAAGTATTATCATAGCAGAATCTGTTCGCTCTGATAGATAGGCGTAAAAGATCTTTTTAAGGCTTTGGGGAGATATCTTTTTTTCTATAGCCCTGTAAACATCTTTAGCTTTTTTAGAGTCTGTCTCTATCGATATTTTCTCTATAAGAAAGTTTTCTACAAAATCTTCTTTTCTAACTATATGGCTGGGTTTTATGTCAGAATAAAACGCTGTGTGTATGGCTGTTAGCAGTCCGTCAAAGCTTCCATCATATATATAAGTTATCATTATATCTCACCACCTATCTCCATCCATTTATCTTCAGCGCTTACAAGGTCAAACATTGAAACCTGCCTTATATCTCTGCCATTTTTATAGGGATTTACTATTTCATTTCTTATTGTCTCTGGATTTATATCCTTGAGTCCAAAATATTTTCCCTTGCAGGTTATAAAGTGTTTAGCTCTTTTTAATACTATCCCCATCTTCTTTAGGTCGCAGAAGTCTA
>CAZRHX010000056.1:4205-9095 GCA_964599855.1 uncultured Tissierella sp.
GTAAATTTTCTAGCTGATATAATCCTCCTGGCAGATCTGACTCCTATACCTGGTATCCTAAGGATTGTATTATAGTCTGCCTTATTTATCTCTACGGGAAAAAGACCTATATTTCTAAGAGCCCAGTCACACTTTGGATCTAATCCCAAATCAAAATTTGGATTAGCCTCATCTAGTAGTTCTTTAGCCTGAAAATTATAAAACCTGAGCAGCCAGTCTGCCTGATATATTCTGTTTTCTCTTACAAGTGGGGGAGAGTTTAGGACTGGAAGTTTTGGGTCTTTGGATACAGGTATAAAGGCTGAGTAATAGACTCTTTTTAAATTTAGATTTTTATATAGGCTCTCTGATAAATTTATTATATTTAAGTCATTGTCGTCCGTTGCACCCACTATCATCTGAGTAGTCTGACCCGCTGGGACAAAGTTAGGGGTAGCTTTTATTATCTTTTTATCTTCTCTAGTCTGTATTATATTGTTTTTTATAAAATCCATAGGTTTTAATATATCTATTTTTGTCTTTTTTGGAGCTAATAGTTTTAAGCCATTTTCAGAAGGTAACTCTATATTTACACTCATTCTATCTACATATCTACCTACTTCTTCTACTAATAGATCATCTGCTCCTGGTATGGTTTTAGTATGGATATAGCCGTTGAAGTTTTCTTTTTCCCTGAGGGTTTTTACAACTTCTAGAATTAGTTCCATAGTGTAGTCTGGGCTTTTAAAGACTGCCGAACTTAAAAATAGACCTTCTATATAGTTTCTCCTATAGAAGTTTATAGTCAAATCTACCACTTCCTCTGGTGTAAACATAGCTCTTGGAAGATCATTTGAAACTCTATTTACACAGTAAACACAATCATATACACAGTAGTTTGTAAGTAAAATCTTTAAAAGCGATATACATCTTCCATCATCTGACCAACTATGGCATATTCCAGATGTATTTGTATTTCCAAGTCCATCTTTTTTGTTCTTCCTATTACTTCCGCTTGAAGAACAAGACACATCATACTTTGCAGCATCTGATAGTATCTCAAGCTTTTTAAGTTTATCCAAACTACTCAACTCCCGTCTCTTTTAAAAAATTATATCATAAATAAAGATGTAAATCAAACATATGTTTTACCTTGAAAATAAAAAAATCCTGCCCTCTAAAGAGCTAAGATTTTTTTATTTTTATAATACTTTTCCTAAGAATTCAATGGTTCTTTCATTTTGTGGATTATCAAATATTTCACTTGGTGTCCCCTGTTCTGCTATGATTCCCTGGTCCATAAATAAAACTCTATCGCTGACTTCTCTGGCAAAGCCCATCTCGTGGGTTACCACAACTATGGTCATATTTGATTTGGCCAAGTCTTTTATAACATCTAGTACTTCTTTTACCATTTCAGGATCTAGGGCACTTGTCGGTTCGTCAAAGAGCATAACATCTGGTTTCATAGCAAGTGCCCTTACTATGGCAAGCCTTTGCTTTTGTCCACCAGATAATCTAGTAGGATATTCATTTTTTTTATCATATAGTCCTACTCTTTCTAGAAGCTCCGATGCATCCTTATTTGCTTGTTCTTTTGAAATCTTTTTTTCTAATATGGGAGTAAGAGTTATGTTTTCTAAAACTGTCAGGTGAGGAAATACGTTAAAGGATTGAAAAACCATCCCTATCTTCTGACGATATTTATTTATCTTTACAGATTTATCAGATATATCTACATCTTCAAAGAAAACCTCTCCACTGCTAGGTTTTTCAAGTAGGTTTAAACATCTCAGAAATGTACTTTTCCCACTGCCCGATGGTCCAACTATACATACTACTTCACCTTCATAGATGCTTTCATTTATATTTTTAAGTACTTCTAGCTTTCCAAAAGATTTAGATAGATTTTTTACTTCAAATATCTTTTTACGCTTCATTTAGTCTCAACCTTCTTTCAAACATACTAAGTCCTTTACTCAATATACTAGTGAGTATTAGGTATATAATTCCTACAATGACAAGAGATGGTACTGCTAAAAAAGTTGCAGATTGAACAGTTTTATAGGATGTCATAAGCTCTCCTACAAAGAAAACTGAAGCAAGTGATGTTTGTTTTATCATAGTTATATATTCATTACCAAGCGCTGGAAGTATGTTTTTTATGGCTTGAGGTAGTATTATCTTTTTCATTGTGTTTGAATTACTAAGTCCTAAACTTTTAGCTGCTTCTGTCTGTCCCTTGTCAACCGCCTGTATACCAGCTCTTATTATTTCAGCTACATAGGCACTTGCATTTACTATGAGTGCAATTACAATACAAGCTGTGTCACTCAGTTCAAAAGGAGTGACCTTGGGAAGCACTAACCAAAAAAAATAGAGTTGCAAGAGTATAGGCGTCCCTCTTAAAATACCTATATATACTGCAGTTATGAAATCAAATATCTTTATCTCTGATAATTTCATAATAGCAATTACCGTTCCAATTATGGTAGCTACAAATACTGTGATCGCTGCAAGATATATGGTACCTATTAAACCATTTATATAAACGTAATCATACTTTACCCATAAATCTATAACCGTTTGTAACATATTCCACACTCCTAAAGTCCTAGTTTTTTAGCATATTCCTCGTATTCTTTTCTCCACTCCATATATAATCCTTTTTCTGTTAACTCATCTATTATTTCATTTAATTTTTCAGTTAACTCCTCTTCACCTTTTGGAATTCCTATTCTAGTTCCAGCTGTTTCTGGTTTTTCCTCAAATTTAAAATCTTCTATTACCATCAAGTCACTATCTGGATTTGCATTCATATAGAGTCTAGCTGTGGCAATTTGAGTTGCACATACATCTGCCTTGTTTTCTTGAACAGATAGAAAACCGTCTGTTGTTGAAGATACTCTTTTAAATTCTTTATATTCTGGAACTTGTTCATCTATAAACATCTCTTGAAGAGAACCACTTTGTGCAACTATTACCTTGTCCTCTATATCTTCTACGGTCTTTATCTTATCTTTGTCTTCTTTTCTTATAAGTAATCCATGCTCGTCTTCTTCATCTGTAAATTCATATGCTTTAGATAAATTCATAGCTTCAGCTCTCAGTGGAGTATAAGCTAGAGCAGATATGGCTAAATCATACTTTCCCTCTGTTACACTACTGAGTACTGCAGTAAACTCCAGTGGAACTATCCTAAGTTCAACTCCCAGTTCATCAGCAATATATTTTGCAAGTTCTATATCGCTTCCTACATATTGCTCGTCTCCTTCTTTGCTTGGATCTATAAATTCATTTGGAGCGAAAGATGGTTCAGTTGCAACTTCCATATATCCTCTATTTATTATTTCTTCTAAAAGATTTTCTCCCTTTTCCTTATTAGCTGATTCTTCTTTACTACAAGCTGCTAATATATTCATTGATAAAAATAAAACTAATATTATTCCTATGATTTTTCTAGCTTTTTTCATTTTCTCCAACTCCTATTTTTTTATTTTAAATCAAAAAATCCCATCTCCTAGCCTAGCTAGAGGACGGGATATTAATCACGTGGTTCCACCTCATTTTAATGATATATTTACATATATCAAACTCATTAGGTACTTTTTTAATACCCTTGCACTATAACGTGTGCGAGAACTCCGAAACCGACTACTCTTTTTCACCAGTTTACTCAAAGATGTGTTCAATATATAATAAATATGCAATTTCACCTGTTCTTGCACTCTCTTAAAAATATTAGTATATCTACTATTTCTTATCTGCGCTTTAGTATGCTACCTTGGTCAATTATTATCTTACCATAGTGAATTTATCTTGTAAAGACTTATTTAAGATTTTTATTGATGATTTATGATTATTTTTTTGATTTAGGGTATAAGTAAAACATAAGAAAATAAAAATAGATATGATTGAAATCTATTTATAAGGAGGATTTATTATGGGTATAATTGCTTGGATAATTTTAGGGGCACTTGCAGGATGGTTAGCTAGTAAGATGATGAAGACAGATGGATCTATGGGCGCTATTGCAAATATAGGAGTAGGTATAGTTGGAGCTTTAATAGGTGGATTTGTAATGAACTTCTTTAACAAGGCTGGAGTAGATGGACTTAATCTATATTCTTTATTTGTAGCATTTTTAGGTTCGATAATTCTTATAGCTATAGTAAAAGCTATTACTAGAAAATAAAATGAAAGAGGTTGATAAACATGTTTGGAAGAAAAAGAAAAAAGAAAAGAAGCTGGTTGTTACTAATTCTATCATTTTTAGGAGCAAAAGCTCTTATAAAAAAGAATGATCTAGATAAATAAATTTGAGTCCTAAATCCTTTAATATTAAAGAATTTAGGACTTTTTTAAATCTAATTTTATTGGAAATTATATAATTCTTTGACTTCTCTATTAACCTTTTAAGATTTATGCCGATTATTATAATATGAACTATGTTTAAAGATGAGGAGTTGGTATATTTATGAAAGGTACTATTGTTTCAGCATGGGTTGAAACTTGCAGGGAACTTTATGGAGAAGATTTGACTGATGAGGCACTTCTTTATAATGGTATTGATAAAGATAGAGTTTTTAGACCTTCTGAAGATATTGAAGATCAAGAAGCTCTAGGGATACTTGAGTACATTGGTAAAAAGCTAAATAAAAGTTCTGATTATATGTGGAGAACTATGGGAAACCATAATGTTATAACCTATACTAAAGTATATCCTGCATTTTTCAGATACAAAAGTTTATATTCTTTTCTTCAAGCCATGTATGATATTCATGTAGTTGTCACTAAAAGAGTAAAAGGAGCTAAGCCTCCAATTTTAGATGTAAAACCTGTCGATAAATATACAGCACATATGACATATTCTTCGCCTAGAGGAATGTTTTCTTATTTTCACGGTATGTT
>CAZRHX010000057.1:0-8986 GCA_964599855.1 uncultured Tissierella sp.
GGCACTGACGCAACTTGTAATATAGATTCGATTATAGAAAGTTGTGGCGTAAAAGGATATACAGCTATGATAGAACCTGCATTATTATTTTTTATGATAGCCACATCTGTAGAAAAAATCAAAGATTTTATACGAGTTCCAAGTATAGTTATACCACTAGCTTTATAGATAGCCTTTGGAACCTCTATTATTCTAGACCTCAATACCGATTTTACTTCCGGCACATATTTTACATTTATATTATCCATTTTAAAAAACCTCCCCAACATATGTATTTTATCCTAAAATAGTAAAGATATCAACAATAACTATTAGAGGTCCTACTTGTATTTTTAAAAAAATATAATACAATAGATATAATAAATAAGAAAGTTTTGAGGTAACTAATATGCGCAAAGAACATATTCAATACTTAAAAGATTTACCTATAAATATTCACCTGGCAAAGATAAAAGAGTATCCCATCCATTGGAAAGACTCTCTAGAAATCCTCTTTGTATTAAAGGGAAGAGTAGATGTGGGTATAGAGACAGAGCAGTATACACTTCAAAGAAGACAAATAGAAATAATAAATCCAAATGAAGTTTCATGGATAAGCTCTGTAGATGAAGACAACTTAGTTCTAATAGTAGATATAGACCCAGCCTTTTTTAAAAGATATTATGATGATGCTGAAGATACATTTTTTTATACTGATTCATCTAATAAAAGAGTACAAGAAGATGAAGCTTACTATAAACTGAGAGAATATATCTCTATACTCTTGTTTGAAGTGGTAAGTAAACTGGATGACTATGAAGATTTAACAGAAGAGAAACTGCTTGAAATGATGTATCATCTTTTAAACAACTTTCATTATCTGTTTTATGAAGGAGAAAACTTAGAAGAAGACGAACTACAACTTCAGAGATATCATAGAATTGTAAAATATTTGAGCAATAACTATATGAACAAGGTCAGCCTTCAAGACATAGCAGACAAAGAGTTTTTGAGTTCTCAATATCTTTCATATAAAATAAAAGAGACCTTTGGGCTTGGTTTTAACGAATACTTAAATCAGATAAGAGTAGAAGAATCCACTAAACTCTTACTAGATACAGATTTTTCTATATCGGATATATCTGATCAAGTAGGCTTTTCTCATGTAAGATACTTTAATAAACACTTTAAATTACACTATAAGATGACACCACTTCAATATAGGAAAAAACATGATATAAATAAAATGAGTCTAGTAGATCAAAAACAGATAAAGTATCTTCCATTAAAAGAATCACTCCCCTTTCTAACGAATTACTTAGAAGATTATGAAAGATATAACTTTGACAATAGGATAATAAAATTAGATATAGATTTAAATAAAGAACCGATAGATAATTTTAAAAGACCAGAAATAATAGACTTAGGAGACATATCCCTTCTCCTTGAAGAAGAAAATAGAAATATACTGAGAGAAATACAAGCTGAAATAGGTTTTAAATATACAATCGTAAACAAATTGTTTTCGTCAGATATGGATATCTATAGAGGAAAAAACCATAGATTTATAAACTGGACCAGGGTTGAAAATATAATAGAGTTTTTACTGGAATTAAAATTATTTCCAATAATAAACACCAGTGGAGTAGAAGCTTATATAATAGAAGATTTTTTAGAAAACTTTTCTAATATTTTCCATCAAGATGCAAACGAGTGGTTGGATTTTAAGCTGGAGAAGCTAGACCCTTTCTTCTTACAAGAGGATATAAACTCTAAATACGACACTATGGAGATGGTTCCCTTTATAATGAATACCTATGTAAACTCAGAAAAGCGTCTAGTTTTAAAGATGATGGATGAGATAGACATGGATACCTTTCTCTCCAATGATACTTTTTTTGGTGGAGATGGACTCTATACAAACAATTATTTAAAAAAACCTTCTTACTATGCTTTTATGATTCTGGCTTCTCTTGGTGAAACTATACTCTATAGAGGCAAAGGCTATATAGTTACAAAATCTCATGATGGCTATCAGATACTCTTATTTAATCCAGAAGAGCTTAGGGAAGATATATTCCTAGAAGGTTATAAAAAAACTGCTCCAAAGGCTAAAAAAGTCTCTATAAATCTCTACAATATGGAAGGTGACTTTCATATAACAAAATATAATCTAAATAAAAGCTATGGCTCATCCTTTGATAAATGGAGCTTGCTGGGAAGTCCAGAGCGGATAGAAAATGAATACTGGGATCTTTTAAAAGAATTTGTACATCCAGATATAAACTTCTACTATGGTAAAAAATCTCTAGTTTTTAACTTTCTAACTGGAATAAAGCCAGAAGGAGCAGTTCTCTTTATTAAAAACACTGAAACAGAATAAATGAGTACTATTTTAAGCTTTTAAAAAAGAAAGATTTTTCTCAAAGCTTAAAATAGTACTATAATATAGATAAAAGTGTGAGTTATAACTTTTCCTCCCCTATGCTAAGATTATAGGAGTAGTATAAATGGAGGTAGTGACATGGGTAAAAGTAGTAAAATGTTTGGAGAGGAAAAAATAGGGAAACTTCTTATGAAATTTTCTATTCCAATTATAATTTCTTTTTTAATTGCTGAACTATATAATGTAGTAGATACACTATTTGTAGGAAGAAATGTAGGAGGCCTTGCTATAGGAGCTTTAGTCTTAGTATTTCCAATACAGAGACTTATAATAGCACTTAGTGTTATGATATCAACCGGCACATCTACAGCATTTTCAAGGGCAAATGGAGCAGAAGATGCTGATAAATCAAAAGAAATATTTCAAAATGGATTTTCACTTGTATTTTTAATTATGATGACCTTGATAGTTTTAGTATCTTTATTTAAAGAAAATATACTCGTTTTTTTAGGGGCAAGTCCAAATATACTGCCTCTGGCAATGGATTATTTGAGTGTGATCATATTTGGTAGTGTTTTCTTGAGCTTGACTATACTTATATCCAATATATGTATAACACTTGGAAACAATAAGGTGTCCATAATCAGCAATCTCATAGGAGCAGGACTTAACATAATCTTGGACTATATTTTAATAGTTCATTTAAAGATGGGAATAAAGGGGGCAGCTATTGCAACTTTAACTTCTCAGATAGTTGGATTTACTTATGCATTTTATAATTATTTGAAGATAAGTAAGAAATATGATTTAAACACACGATTTAATATAAATAAAAAAGTAATAATTCCTATTCTATTGGTAGGATTTGCAGGCTTCGTAGTAGAAATAGAAGATGGCATAGTTATGGGGGTCTTAAATAACTTATTGGCAGAAACATCAGGTGACACAGGGATAATAGTGCTTGGACTTGTTTCTAAGCTATATATGTTCTTATTTGTAACTATGTGGGGTATAGCATCCGCCATGCAGCCTATTGCATCATTTAATGTAGGGGCAGAAAACTATAAGCGGCTTAAAACACTTATGAAAAAAACAACTCTCTATGCATTTTTAACTACAACAGTACTTTGGGCAGCTGGGCTTATATTTGCTGAAGAACTTTTATCTTTTTTCGTAAAAGATACTATATTGATAAAAGAAGCAGCTGGAGCATTTAGAATAGTTATTTCACTATTTCCTCTTATAAGTATATATTATGTATCTATATTTTACTTTCAGGCAATGGGTAAAGCTAGAGCTTCAATACTTATATCAGCTTTAAGGCAGTTAATAATAATGATTCCACTTTCTATTTTCTTTGTAAAAGTTTTCAATATGGGAGCTATGGGTATATGGATTTCTTATCCAATATCAGATCTTTTAGCAAGCTTAGCATCCTTTATGCTTATAAGAAATGAAGGATTGGAATTAAATGAGAGAATAGAAAAACAAAAAGAAAGAGAAAAGATCTCAACTGGAAAATTAAAATATTCTCATTAAAAGAGAGCTTCTTTAAGAAGCTTTTTTTATTATCAAAAATAAGTAATTTAGTGTATAATTAAATGTAAAGAAAACTTCAGAAGGAGAAGATATGATAAATATTAGTGTAGAGGCAATTAAAACTAAACTTATATATACTAAATATAATAAAAACAGATTTATAAGAGAAGAGATAAGCTCGATAGATGAATTCTTAAAGGATATAGAAGATGATAAAGTTAAATGGCTTGATATAATTGGTTTATCAGAAACTGAAGTAATAGAAGATATATGTGAAAAACTCAAAGTTCATCCCCTGGTAGTTGAAGATATATTGAATATAGATCAAGCGCCTAAGGTTGAAGACTATGAGGAAAGTTTATTTCTAGTAGTTAAAAATATTATTCTAGAAGAAGAAATACAAAAAGAACAGATATCTTTTATATTATATAGAGATAAACTCATATCTTTTAGATATAAGGATACTGGGATATTTGATGAGATAGAAGGAAGACTTAAAGAGGGAACATCTCTTAGAAAAAATGGTGCAGATGATCTACTTTATGCTTTAATAGATATAATAGTAGATAGATACTTTATTGTTATGGAAGATATAGGAAACAGGCTAGATGATATTGAAGATGAAATATTGGAAAATCCTGAAAGATCAATACTTGGAGAAATATATCTTTTAAAAAGAGATCTTATAGCCATTAGAAATGTACTTTGGCCTATGAGAAATACTCTTGGTGGCATCTCAAAAAATGAATATGATATAATAAGTGGCAATACAATATATTACTTTAGAGATATCTATGACAATATAATTCAAATTATAGATATAAATGAAACCTATAGAGAGATAGCTTCTTCTATGCTTGAAATATATCTTTCAAGTATAGGAAACAAGACAAATGATGTGATGAAAGTTCTTACAATTTATTCTACTATTTTTATTCCTTTAACATTTCTTACCGGAGTATATGGGATGAATTTTAAATATATGCCAGAACTATATTCGAAATATGCTTATCCTTTATTTTGGATCTTGAGCATAGTAATAACTATCTATAGCGTGAAAATTTTTAAGAAGAAAAACTGGATGTAGAATATGAGAGATAATAAACTGTATTCAGAAAATAAACTTGACAAAGAAAGCTTAAAGTTGTAAAGTGAGGGTAATATAAAACTTAAAATAAACTTAGATTAGAAGAGTAAGCTAAAGAAATAAGTCAAAGTGAGTCTGTGCTAGTGAAAAACAGATACGGAAGATTTAGCCCAAAAACATCTATGAGTTTCGATCTGAAAGGAAAAAATTTTTAGTAGGTGAGACGTTTCTGATGCGTTAAATCAGTAGATATCGGCATCTTGGCCTGTATTGAATAGAGATTTGGATTATTTATAATCAAATTGGGTGGTACCGCGAAATTCAACCTTTCGTCCCTTTATAGGGATTGAAGGGTTTTTTTATTGTTTTTTAAAAGAGGAGGAATATTTATGCTAAGAGATAGATATGCTGCTAGAGTCAGTGAAGAGGACATAGATAAAAGCTTGTGTTTCATGGGATGGGTTCAAAACATAAGAGATATGGGTGGTATAATATTTTTAGATTTAAGAGATAAAACAGGTATAATTCAAGTAGTCTGTGACTTTGAAAACTTGGATCCTGAAACTTTTAAGCTGGTTGAAACTATAAGAAACGAATATGTGATAGGAGTAAAAGGTCTTATAAGAAAAAGAGATGAAGACACCTTCAATCCTAAACTGCCAACTGGAACAATAGAGTTAAAAGCTATGGAACTTGAGCTTATCTCCAAAGCCAAGGCTCTACCTTTTCAGATAGATGAATCTCATATAAAAGAAGAATTGAGATTAAAACATAGATATTTAGATCTTAGAAAGCCTTCACTATACAATAATTTAGTATTGAGACATAGCACACTAAAGCTGATTAGAAGGTTTTTAGAAGATAGAGAGTTTTTAGAAGTAGAAACACCGATTTTAAATAAATCAACTCCTGAAGGAGCAAGAGACTATCTAGTTCCTAGTAGACTTCACAAAGGTTCTTTTTACGCTCTGCCACAATCACCACAGATATTTAAACAACTTCTTATGGCCTCTGGTATAGATAGATACTATCAGGTAGCTAAGTGCTTTAGAGATGAAGACTTGAGATCAGACAGACAACCAGAATTTACACAGGTAGATATGGAGCTTTCATTTTCATCACAAGAAGAGATATTACAGTATTTGGAAGCTATGTTTAAAGAAATATTTAAAGATGTCTTGGGAGTCGATATCCGAGAAAATTTTGCTAGGATGACCTATAGAGATGCCATGGAATATTACGGTTCAGACAAACCGGACATAAGATTTGGAATGGAGATAAGGGATCTAAGCCAGGTCTTAAAAGATACTGACTTTAAGGTTTTTAAAGATACCTTAAAAAGTGGTGGGAAAGTTAAAGCTATAAATATAAAAGGTGGCAACAGTTTCACGAGAAATGAAATAGATGAGTTGACAGATTGGGCTATAGCTTATGGTGCTAAAGGAATGGCTTGGATAGCTATAGAAGATTCTGGAGAGACCAGATCTATTCTGACTAAATACTTTAGCAAGGAGACAATGCAAAAGCTTTTAGAGACTATGGAAGCTGAACCAGGAGATCTTATAATATTTTCAGCAGATAAAATAAATGTAGTAAATAAAACACTAGGCGGACTTAGGCTAGATCTTGGCGACAAACTAGGTCTTAGAAAAAAAGATGACTACAAGTTTTTAATAGTAACAGATTTTCCACTATTTGAATGGAGCAGTGAAGGTGATAGATTTGTCTCAATGCATCATCCCTTTACAATGATGCAGGAAGAAGATATAGATTTATTAGAAGCTGATCCAGAAAATGTAAGGGCTCAATCGTATGATGTAGTTTTAAACGGAGTAGAACTTGGAAGCGGAAGTATTCGTATTCACGAAAGTGATATTCAAAAGCGGGTATTTCAAGCTCTAGGTCTCAGTGAAGAAGAGATAGAGGAGCGATTTGGATTTATCTTAGAAGCATTTGCATATGGAACACCTCCTCATGGTGGATTTGCCTTTGGTCTAGATAGACTAGTTATGATGATGACGGGTTCTGAATCTATACGTGAGGTCATAGCATTTCCAAAGACAAGAGAAGCCTACTGCCCACTGAGTGGAGCTCCAACTCCAGTAGACACTGAACAATTAAAAACCCTTGACTTTGGCTTTCTAAAAGAAGTAAAAGCTGCTCAAGAAGAAAAAACAAAAAAAGATATAGATATGGATGCCTTGGCAGAGAGTTCATACATCTATCTGGAAGATAAAAAAGAAAACTATAAAGACTATATCTTAGAAATGATAGAAAAATCATCAGATATAAGGGAAGTGGATGTAGAGGACCTTCCTGCAACTATAAACATTCATCCTATAGAAAATAGCTTTAGGGAAGATAAGGTAGAAAAACACCTTACTCGAAGTGAACTTTTAAAGAATGCAAACAATGTTCATGAAGGATATATATTATTAGAAAAGGGGAGAGAGGAGGTTAAAAATGGATAAATTATATAAAACTATAGACAAGGAAAAAATCCAAGCAAGAGAGGCTTTCCTAAAGTCCAAGCAAGAAAACAAAAAAGCTCTAGGAAAACTGTTTGGTATGCGTTTAGCCCTAGAAGATAATATATCAACTAAGGGAATGCTTACAAGCGCAGGTTCTAAGATGCTAGAAAACTATATAGCTCCATTTGATGCCTTTGTGGTAGAAAAGATATTAGAAGAAGACGGTCTAATAACAGGGAAGATAGATACTAGAGAATTCGGAGTAGGCAGAGAGATAGATTCTAATATGGGAAGGGTTATAAATGAAGGCGGAGCTGATATATCCATTGGTATAGATGTCTGTGGAGAGATGAGAAATATAGCTAGTGCAAGTGGTCTCTATGCTTTAAAAGCAACTTACGGAAGTATATCCAGATATGGACTTATAGGAAGTGGACCATCTCTGGAACAAGTTGGAATTATAAGTAAGAATATAGAAAATATGAAAAAAGTCTTCTATACTATAGCTGGAAAAGATGTAAGAGACTCTACTTCTTTTGAAAAAAGAGAAATAAAAGCAAAGGATATAAAAAAAATAAAGATAGGAATTATTAAAGATGAGATGGAAAATCTTGACGAATCTATAAGGGAAGAGATAGACAAAAGCTTGAAAATATTTAAAGAACTCCACTTTACAGTGAAGATGACAAGCATCCCTTCAGCAAAATATGCAGGGACTGTATTTAACATTCTTCAGAGCGCAGAGTTTTCATCTGACATGGGAAAATTTGATGGAGTTGCCTATGGCTATAAAACTAAAGAATACAGTGACAATGAAGACTTCTTTAAAAAGAATAGAAGTCTGGGATTTTCAGAAGAAGTTAAAAAGAAGATAATGTTTGGAAACTTCCTACTAGGCAAAGATAATTATAAAGACTATTATGAAAAAAGCCAAAAGATAAGAACCCTTATGACTAAAGAGTTGGATGAAAAGTTTCAAGAGTATGACATAATCTTAAGTCCCATAGTAGAAGAGGATTCTGATTATACTGTCCTTGCAAACATAGCTGGAAAACCAGCCATAAGTCTTCCAAGTATTTCTAAAGGTAAAAAACTTGGGCTACAAATTATGGGTGATAGTTTTAGCGAAGAAGTCTTATTTAAATTAGCCCAAGCCTATGAAGAAGAGGTTTTAAAGAGTAAAAAGGAGGTCAAATAATGAGTAAGCAATATGAAGTGGTCATGGGATTAGAAGTGCATGTAGAGCTCAAAACAAAGTCTAAAATATTCTGTAGTTGTGAAACAGACTTTGGGGGAGAGCCAAATACTCATTGTTGTCCTACGTGTATGGGACTTCCGGGTACTCTTCCCAGCTTAAATAAAAAGGTAGTAGAGTATGCTATAAAGGCAGGTCTTAGCACAAACTGTCAAATAACAAGAAGAGGTAAACAAGATCGTAAAAACTATTTTTACCCAGACTCTGGTAAAGCCTATCAAATATCTCAAGATGAACTTCCACTTTGCCATGGTGGATATCTAGATATA
>CAZRHX010000058.1:0-8978 GCA_964599855.1 uncultured Tissierella sp.
TTTAATAGATACTTTGAAAACTGAACTTCGGATATATATTTTCCTTTTAAAACTACAGCACCCAAGATAAATACCATTGTTATTAAAATAGCTAGAGTTATCTGTCCAAGATATATTTCTATATTGAAGTTCAAAAACTTTTTAGCTGATACTTTTATTCTAGCTTGAATCTTTTTATCATTAAACTCTAACATTATAAAACCCATAACTGCAACATATATAGCTATTAACACATATCCTGTAAAGTTAAAATAGCCATTGAACCAACTTTTTATATTGTCAATATTTTGATCTTTATTTATTTCTAAAAGTTCAACTTCTACATGTTCTTCCAATACAGAGTTTACCTTTTCTAAGTCAAATGTATCATCTCTATAAGTAGCATTTGCAAAGATAAGAAATTTATTTATTTCGTTTTTAACTTGTATAGATTGCATAGCTCTATCATCTAAAATTATTTCTACAGCTTCTTTTTTATGTATTACTAGACTTTCAAAATCTTTAGGAATTATGACTACTGCATCTACTGTTCTTAAAAATACTTCTTCCTTTAAATCTTCTATATTGTTTTCCATAATATTTATGTTATTATTAGAACTTAAGTAATCTATCATTGATTTAGATAGTTTACTATTACTCTCATCTACTATACCTATATCTAAACTTTGCTCCATAAATATAGTTTCATTCTCATCCCTACCAGCGCTACTTATCAATGACAATACAAAAAATAATGCAGTATATGATATTATTATCCACTTTTGCTTTAAGGCTGATTTTAAAAAGTATTTATATACTATCATATTGTCTCCTCCTTAAAAAAATATATGAAGCAAAAACCAGTATTAGAGAATAAACTATTAAAAGAACAATTCCTCCAGATAAGTGTTTTGTATTATCTAAAAGGTTTATCCTATATAAGTTGTTCGTTATTATTGCAATAGGATTCATTTTAGATAGTAAAGGAAGTTTATTATCTATTAAAACTTTTATATCAGGAGACATAAGGCCAGCTAAAAAAGATAAAAATAAAGTAGCTACTATTGAAAACATACTTTTAAATCCTGCACTTTTTTTATTAGAAGATCCTATAAATATACCCAATGAAATTCCAAATAAATTTCCAAAGAATATAAACATACTACTATATGCTAAATTTCTTATTAAATCTAATTTTAATACAACTTCTGTAAAAAAAATAAGAAGCGCATTTGAAAGTAAGTTTATAAAAAGTCCTACCAAGACTCCAGATATTAAAAGATTAATCTTTTTGATTGGTGTTACACTTATCCTAGCTCCTAGAGCTGTTAAGTTAGCCTGAGTCAAATTTGTTATTTCCACACCAGAAAATATTCCATATGTTGTAAACATTGCTATAAGAGAATAAAACATTACTAATATACTATTAGCTTCTTGAGATTGTCCTTTTGAATAATCTATTTCAAAATCAATATTTTCTAATGGCTCATTTAAAGAAATTGTCTGCTTTATTTGATCAAGTATACTTTTTATAATTGTCTGCTTAAAATCAGATTTATCTACCAAAAGATTTAAATCTTTTTTTATAAATCCATCTATCTCTTCACTCTCTAGTGCTCTTTCTATATCCTCTTCTGATAATTCTACTAGATTCAATATATCTATCCCTTCTAGTATATATCCTATATCATTTTCTTTCTCAATACCTATATTTATAGTATCTATAGAATAAGTTGTTATTCCACTAAAGGCTATATAGAAAAATGTTAAAAGTATTATCGGAAATAAGAGTACCCAAAAAGAAAAACTCATATCTCTAAATAAGTTTTTGAAAAGATATATAGAATTCCTCCATATTGCCTTCATTATTCTCTCAGCTCCTTTCCAGTAAGCTCTAAGAATACATCGTTTAAGCTTGGTACTTTACTATATAATTTTGTATATACTAAATTATTTTCTTTTATAAATTCTAGTAGGTTTGATAAATTGTTTTTACCATCTTCAAACTTTATTGTATATTCTAAATTAGACTTTTCTATGCTAATTATATGAGGTATAAATTTTATATTCTCTATAATTTCTTCATCTATATCCTCAAATCCAACTATTATCTTTTCTTTAGTGCTAATCATGTCCTTTAACTCTTCTATTGTTCCTGAGACAAGTGATTTTCCCTTATCCATTATTATAATTCTATCGCAAAGCATCTCTGCCTCGTCTAGATAGTGAGTAGTGTAAATAATGGTACTTCCTTCTCTATTGAGCCTTTTTATCCCTTCAAGTATAAAGTTTCTACTTTGGGCATCGACTGCAACAGTAGGTTCATCTAAAAATATAAGTTTTGGTTTGTGCGATATTCCACAAGCTATGTTTAATCTTCTCTTAAGTCCTCCGCTAAGCTTCTTTGGATAAAACTTTTTATATTCACCAAGTCCTACAAAATCTATTGCTTCACTTACATATTTTTCACGAACCTCTTTATCCTTTATATATAATCCACAAAAATAGTCTATATTTTCTCTTACAGTTAGATTTTCAAAGATAGAAACCTCTTGGGGAACTACTCCTATCTCTTTTTTTATATCATAAGAATTGGGAGTCATCTTTTTTTGATATATTTCTATTTCACCTTTGTCAAAATTTAATAATGAAAGAATACAATTTATTGCTGTAGTTTTCCCAGAACCATTTGGTCCTAAGAGTCCAAGTATCTCTCCTTCTTTAACTTCCATATTGAAATGATCCAATGCAATAAGTTCCTTATATCTTTTTACTAAATTACTAACTTTAACTATCATAAATATCACTCCTTTATCTTATCTTTATTATATCAAGTTATTTTCTCCTATGATAGTGTACAAAATCACTATTTGATATTACATTTGTCATAATAATTTGTATTTCTGATTTTTATTAGTATAATTACAATATAATATAAAAATTATAATAAACCTAAAAGGAGATCACTATGAGAAGATTTGTAGAAAAGTCATTTATAACAATCTTTTGCCTCTATAATACTTTTAATATGAACTCTCAAAAAAACTTAGTTTTCTTTCTTCTTATAAGTATAATTATTTCTTTAATACTAGATTTATCTCAGTCTAAAAAAATAAAAACTTTTTTTTATATAGTTTTTTTCAGTCTCTGTTTTTATAACACTTTTTTTATCTATTACCTGCCTTTAATCTTATACAATCTGTATTTAGATTTTAAAGAATATTCTCTATTTGTTTTACCCTTGATATTTATAGACTTTTCTATAATAAATTTATCAATATTCATAGTTTCTATTTATTTTTCTATTATAACTGATAAATTTAATTTATTTATACATAAAAACAAAATTGTAAGAGATAGTCTAAAAGAAGATGCTATTTATTTAAAGAAATATAATGAACAACTTAAAATAGACAAGGAAAAAAATATCTATATAGCTATACTTACTGAAAGAAATAGAATTGCAAGAGAAATTCATGATTCTATAGGTCACTCTATAAGCAGTAGTATCTTGCAAGTAGAAGCACTTAAGTTTGTTTCAGATGACAGTACTATTCAAGAATTAAACTTACTCCAAAATACTTTAAGCAATGGTATGGATGATATTAGAAATAGTATACACAATCTATACAATGAATCTCTTGATTTAAAGGAAAAAATTGAAAGTGTTTGTGATGAAACTAATTCTCTAAAGATAAGTCTTAACTATAAACTAGAAGAACCTCTCTCATATGATTTGAAGTTTGATATACTTTCTATTATAAGAGAATCCATTACAAATGCTATTAAACATTCTCATGCTGATGAACTAAGTATTAACCTTTTAACACAGCCACAATTTTATTCTATTATAATAAAAGATAATGGAAAAGATTTTAAGCAAAATCAAAATCTATTAAATAAAGGGATAGGATTACTTTCAATGGATGAAATAGCTCGTAAGTATAATGGATTTTTCAATTACAAATTTGAAGATGGATTTAAAATACATATAGTTTTAATGAAGGGATGATTGTATGAAGATCATAATAATAGATGATGACTACCTAGTAGTAAATTCTTTAAAAACCATAGTAACTGCAAGTGAAATAGAGGTAGTAGGTATTGGATATGATGGACTAGAAGCTATAAATCTATTTGAAAAACACACACCTGATATAGTACTTATGGATATAAGAATGGAAGGATTAAGTGGAATAGAAGCATCTAAAAAAATCCTACAGATAAATCCACATGCTAAGATTCTTCTTATAACTACTTTTCAAGATGATGAATATATTGCTTCTGCTCTTAGTTTAGGTTGTAAAGGTTATATATTAAAACAAAACATAAAAGGAATTATCCCTGCTATAAATGCTGTTTATTCTGGCAATATTGTCTTTGATTCAAAAATAGTCAGTAATATTCAAAGAAAATCTAAGACTATAACTATGAAAGTTCTTGATGCAGATCTATCTGAAAGAGAATTTGATATCTTGCTCCTTATAGCTGAAGGATTGAATAATAAGGAAATATCAGCTAAACTATTTTTAAGCGAAGGAACTATTAGAAACTATATATCCGTCATGCTAGATAAACTTAATCTAAGAGATAGAACCCAACTTGCAATACACTATTATAAAGCAAAATTTGGAGTCAATAAAAATAGTTTAGACCAATAGTCTATTCATCTAAGCTATTTTTTAAATCATTTCTTCTTTTTCTATACTCAATAATTGGCAGATCTCCTTGTATCAGATTTTCTCCCATTTTCAATTCGCTCTTTATAGGTAATTGAGTCAGAACAACCTTTCTATCTTGATGAAGTATTATCTTATTTGAAATGCTGCTAAATTTATTTACAATTTGTTTTAAAACTGGAAAACTAACAGTATTTTGATAGAATCTTAAATAGATATGAGTATTTTTCTCATCTATTGGAGCAAAGGCTGCAAATATTCTTATCTTATCAGATATTATATTTTGCCATATATTTGGCATTTGAAATTGTAGATGAAATAATTTTTTATAATTTTCTATCTCATTAGGCTTTTGTGGTCTTTGACCTTTATCTTTTTCATTTTTGACATAGTATGTCATCCGATTATCTTCCCACTCTATGACTGGTCCATTTACAAGAGTTTTTCCACCTCTACCTATTGTTGTTTTATGTACAAAGGGTAAGTGGACAACATCTAATTGATTTTCTATTGCTCTTGTATAATGAACAGGCCATGTCTCGGAAAATCCACCATATGAAAAACCTTCTTTTAAATCTTCAAAGAAAGGAATATCTGGAATGTTGAATTTCTCATCACTATACCATAGCCAAATAAAACCATACTTTTCTTTTACTAGATAAGAGTTGACCTTATATTGATCTCCTATCTTAGCTTCTTTTCCATTTGCAGGTATGAATTTTACTTTACCACTTGAATCGTATTGAAAACCATGAAAAGGACATTCTATATGATTATCTACTCTTTTACCAGAGCTTAAAGAGGCGCCTCTATGACAACATTTGTCAAAGATGCAATTGACTTTATCATTATCATCTCTCCAAAAAACCAATTTTTCAGATAATCTTGTAGTTCCAGTTATCTTTCCCTTTTTAAGTTCCTTAGAATCTAAAGCCGCATACCACTGATTCTTAATCATGATACTTCCTCCCACACTTCAATATTATCCCTATATATTACTTATCTCTCTCATCATATTTATATATTCTATTAAATTTACTTCTTGATATTCTTCTATGCTTACTCCCACTATTTCTTCAAAAACTTGGTAAAAGTCAATCTCTTTTGACTTTAAGATAATAGCAGTGATGAATCCTTCTCCTTTTAAATCTACAAGTGAATCTATCATATAATATGAATACATATATGGATCATAGAAATCTTCTGTTCCCATTTCAGACCCAAAAGATTTCATAAAATCTTCACTTGTATAAAGTTCCCTAAGATCTATTGGATTTCTTAAATATTCTAAGGAATATTCTCTACCTTCTTCATAGGCTGCTATATACTCAGCAATTCCTTCGTCAAACCAAGAAGGTGGTGGCTTTACTATTTCTCTTTGATAGAGATAGTTTCTAAATGCATAATGAGCATATTCATGAATAAAATTATCCTCAACATGCCATAAGGGTTGATCTTCTTGAAAATCTTTTATATGAATATTTTCTCCATCATAAAAACCTTGTACCAGTTCTGACTCAAACCCATCCATCTTGAATTTATCTATATCACTATAGAATATAACCTTAAGTGGAGCTCTTTCTAGATTTCCATAGATATTATCTGTCAGTTTTTCTACCACTGGTATGGTCGCTTTAATAATTTCAATATATTCCATTTTTATTTTATTATCATAATAGATTTCTATATAGTCTATCTTTTCTTTATTTAAGTCTTCAATATATGAGTATATCTCTTTATCATATTCTTTTTTTGATTCTATAGAACTCTTCAATCCCTTAAATTTTTCTATCTTTTCAGAAAAATTTAAATTATTTCCAAAGACTTCATATACAGCTATATTATAGACCGATAGATATCCTGAGCCTATCCCTATTATGCTTATAATACATATAAATATAAAGCCTTCAATTCTATTTTTGAAAAACTTTTTCTCTTTATCTTTTTTATTTGTCATCTGCATAAAAGTAAATATAACTAATACCAAGATTATTAAAAATCTCAATACTATCAATTGTTTTATTTGTTTTTCATTTAAAATTAGTTCTAAAAAAAATATAATTCCAATACCTAAAACCATAAATATAGTAGATAAAAAAACTGTCTTTAGCTTTTTCATATATTCCTCCTAGAACATTTTTCCCAAATATTCTTTATTATCTATTATATAAGCTTTTAGATGTTTTTACACCTCTTATTTTATAAGAGTCTCTTGCCAGAGTAATTTATGCCTATAGCTCCTAAAGGCGCTGTAATAATTATAGCAAGAACTGCAATAGCTAGGATTACCTCTCCTCCTTCTATTCCTAAAGTCAATGGAATAGAACCTATAGCTGCTTGAACTGTAGCCTTAGGTGTATAAGCTATTACACAAAAGAGTTTTTCTTTTAAGTTCAAATCTGATCCTATGAGAGAGATTATAACACCTATACTTCTAGCTATAAGACCGATTACTATTATTATAAGACCAACTTTGCCAGCTTTAAGTGCAACTAAAACATTCACCTCTGCACCTACCAGTATAAAAAGAAGCATCTGTGCAAATGTCCATATCTTATTAAAGCCAATTGAAAGATCATTCCCTGCTCTCGGTATTTTTTCTGCAATAATAAAACCAATTGCCATGACTCCAAGTAAAGAAGCTATTTCAATATTTGGCTTCAAAAAACCTTCAAGAGATGTAAATAAAATAGATACTCCAAGAACTATTAAAACTTCTTTAACATCCGTTATATTATATTTTTTAAATATCTTTACTAAAACAAAGGCAATTATTCCTCCAAATAATACTCCTAGTATTATAGATATAGGAATATTTAAAAGTTGTAGTCCTATATGTTTTTTTCCTCCACTATAAAGACTTAGAAATGCTCCAAATATAGTTATTGCAAACACATCATCTATAGAGGCACTAGCTATTATTAAGGTTGGTATAGCCTTTTCTTTTCCAAGGCCTTCTTTTATCATCCCTAGCATAGAGGGTACTACAACGGCTGGAGAAACTGCCGCTATTATAAATCCAAGTATTCCACCTTGTATAAATGAAAAACCTAATAATCTAATCGATATAAAAGCTATAGTAAAACCTTCCATAACTCCTGGAATAAAACTCATCTTCAAGGCATTTATACCATTTTTCTTTAAATCTTCTCTATTTATTCCAAGACCTGCCCTTAAAAGTATAATTATCAGGGCTATCTTTCTTAGATCTCCTGATGCACTCAATATATCCTTATCCAATAAACCTATTCCATATGGACCTATAAAGACTCCAAGGATTAGCAATCCCAATAGTCCTGGAAGTTTAAATTTTTCAAAGAATTTAATAAATATCATACCTAATATTATTATAATTCCCAAACTCGTCGCCATCTTTAATGTCTCTCCTTTAAATCAGTAGGAATGAATCCCTATTTCATAGGTATACTCCTCTACTGTCTTATCTGCATTTTCATATATAAGTTTTGGGTATCCCAGATATTTTAAAATGGCTATTGCATTTCTACTAGTAGCAGGCCCATGTCTCAGTATATAATCAAATGTAATATCATGTTCTTTTGTATCTTCTTTAAAATGATAATTATGGAAATTGTCATTCACAATGTTTGTAAGTTCTAGATCATGAGTTGCAGCCACAACAAGTGTATTTCTATTTATCATATAGTTTAAAACTTCTCTAGCAGCGCTTATTCTCTCTGCTGTATTTGTACCTCTAAATATCTCATCTAGAATACAAAGAACCGGAGCAATTCCTTCCAAACTATCTACTATTCGTTTTAAAGACTTAGCTTCAGCCATAAAATAACTATCGCCTTCTTCAATACTGTCAGTTGTTCCAATAGATGTCTGAAGTCTATAGTAGTTAGAGTCATATTCTTTGGCAAGTGCAATAAAAAATGTCTGAGCAAAGACAGTGTTTATTCCTATGGTTCTCAAATAAGTTGACTTTCCCGATGCATTTGATCCAGTTACTAGCGCTCCTTTATTATCTAATTCAAAAGTATACGGTACGGGATTATCTAGCAGAGGATGATATAAATCTTTTACTTTTAAATAGAATTTGGAATTATCTTTTAAAAGATTTGGTTCTGTATAAAACTCCAGTCCATCTTTATAAGAAGCTATAGAAATATATGAATCTATTTCTCCTATTTTTTTATAGATCTCCAATATATCCTTTTTATGTTCATTTAATAATTTTATCGTTTTATAAAATATAATAGTCTCTCTAAGTATAAGCATATTGGCATAATCTATTAATATTTGTAATTCACTTTTACTGCTTGAATTTGTATTAAGTGATGATACATTTTTATAGAT
>CAZRHX010000059.1:0-8944 GCA_964599855.1 uncultured Tissierella sp.
AAATTTCTCTAAAGTTGCATCTAACTTTTTAACAACACAATTAAGGCAAAATGTAAGTATAAAAGTAGGAGCAGTAGAACAGATGAGCTATGATGAGTTTATTCGTTCTATTCCTAAGTTTACGCTCTTGACCTTATTTTCTGCTGAAAATTTAACTGGAACGCAGATGCTCGAAATAAACCCCCAGTTTTGTATACAAGCTATAGAGCTTTTATGTGGGGGTGGAGCTGCGGTCAATATGTCAAACTGGGAGAAAAAAGATAGGTTTACGGATATAGAAATAGGAATGCTTGAGGAATTAGTACAAAATATTCTTAAATCTTTCGAAATAGCATGGAGTGAGATAATAGATACAAAAACCAAGATTCTTTCCTTAGAGACAAATCCACAACTAGGTCAAAGTATTTCTCCAAATGAACCTGTAATTCTAGCAAGTTTTACGGTTGAAATCTTTAAGCTAAAGAGCTTTATAAATATATGCATACCATATATTTCATTTGAAAATATACTAGATAAACTTAGTTTTAGAAACTGGTTTGATTTTGAAAAAGAAGTCAACGATAAAAGCAAAGATATATTATCAAAGAGTATTATGACAGCTCTAGTAGACCTTGAAGTAGTACTTGGAAGTTCGAATTTAACAGTAGAAGATTTTTTACAGCTAGAGCTTGGAGACATAATACAATTAGATGTCAAGTCAAAAGACCCACTAAAGCTTTTTGTAGAAGATAAGCCTCATTTCCTTGTAAAACCTGGAAAAATAGAAGAAAAACTGGGAGTAGAGATACTCCAATTTATAGAGGAGGGTAAATAAATGGGTAATGATTTCTTATCTCAAGAAGAAATAGATGCACTACTAAATAAAAATAATAAAACAGAAGAAGAAAAAGAAATAGAAACAGAAATAAAAATAGAAACAGAATCAGAATCAGAAATAAAAACAGAAGCTAAAGATGAATTAGTAGAGGACTTTTCAGACGAACTTGACAGTATACAAAAAGATATCATAGGAGAAGTAGGAAATATTTCCATGTCAACAGCTGCAACAACACTCTCTTCTATATTAAATCATAGAGTTTTAATAACTACACCTAGAGTATCTGTAGTGCCATTTAAACAAGTAATCGAAGAATGTAGTGTCCCAAAAGTAGTGGCAAATATAGAGTTTAAAGAAGGCCTAGAAGGAGATAATTTCCTCATGGTGGACATAAGTGATGCAGCTATAATAGCAGACCTTATGATGGGTGGGGACGGTAGTGGCGCAAATGAAAAACTTACTGAACTAGAACTAAGCGCAGTAGCAGAAGCCATGAATCAAATGATAGGATCAGCCTCAACTTCAATGGCAACCATGTTAAATAGGACAATAGATATATTTCCTCCAGATGTAAGTTTATGGGAAAATGAAGACTCAGTAAACCATCCTATAAAAGATACAGGTGGCAATATATGTAAAATAGCATTTGATCTTACAGTAGAAGGACTTATTCAAAGTGAAATAATGCAGATATATACTATGGAAACAGTAAAAGAAATAAGCAGTATAATGATGAAGGGAGAAAAAGAAGATGAACAAACAGAACAATCAACTTTAGAACCCACTCAAGAAGAATTTGAAAGTCAACTAGAACTAGAACTAGAAAGCGAAGAGCCTATAAAAAACCAAACAAAATCAAGAGTAGTAGTACAGAAACCAGTCTTCCAAGACTTAAATCCAGAAGGCGAAAATACAAAAGCTCCTAGAAACCTAGATTTAATAATGGATGTACCTCTAGAGTTCAGTGTAGTTCTTGGGAAAAGCAAAAAAACTATACAAGAAGTACTTTCATTTAACAACGGTTCAGTAATAGAACTAAATAAACTTGCAGATGAACCCCTAGAAATATATGTAAACAGTAAACTAATAGCTGAAGGTGAGGTTGTTATCATAAACGAAAACTTCGGTGTCAGAATTACAAATATTTTAAGTAAAGAGCAAAGAGTAAAAAATTTAAAATAAGACTTAAACTTTCTAAAAAACTTCCGATATAGTTTATAAGATAGAAGAGGAGGAATTTATATGAAAATCAACAACAATTATAATAACTATAATAACTATATAAAAGCATCTCAAAATAGAGAAACTCCTAAAGAAGAGGTAAAGGCAAATAAAGAAAAGAATATAAATGTCCAAATCTCAGATGCTACTAAAAGATTAGCCCAATCTGTAAACTTAGAAAAAGATGAAGAAATAAGTAAGAAAGTAGAGACCATTAAAAAAGCTATATTAGAGGGTGTATATGAAGTAGACGATAAAACCATAGCTAAAAAGATAATGGACAATATATATATTCAAAAGGGAGAAAAACTTAAATGAGTAAAAGAGAGTTTGTAAAACATCTAGAATCTATGATAAAACTTTTAAAGGAAGAAAAAAAAGTTTTAGTAGGAAATCAAGGCGATGCCTTAGTTAAAATAATAGATAAGAAAAATTCATATATAGATGACTTAGAAAAATTTAAGGGAATAGATTTACAAGATGAAAAGATAATGGATCTTATAGGGGAGATTGATTCTTTACAAGAATTGAATCTCCTTTTAACTAGGCAGGCTCTTTCTTTTCAAGAAAACTTCCTTGAATCACTTTCAAAAACAACTAAAAACTCAAATACATATTCCAATATAGGAAATTATGATAAAAGCAACAATGTGAATATAATGGAAAAAGAAGTATAGGAGGGTTACTATGTCAGGAATATTTAATTCAATGAATACAGCAACGAAGGGACTTATGGCCCAACAGACATCCCTTCATACTACAGGACATAATATAGCAAATATAAATACAGAAGGATTCACTCGCCAAAGAGTAGATATGAAAGCCGATCGTGCCCATAACCTTAACGGTATAGGGCAAATAGGAACAGGAGTAAAGATGGAAGCCGTAGTACGCATGACAAGCGACCATATAAGCAAACAAATCAGAAATGAAAATAGCACACTAAATAGATTTACAGAGAAATCAGGAGTAATAGATGCTTTAGAAGTAATATTTAATGAACCATCTGACACAGGTTTAAACTTTAATATAGCAGAGATGTTTGAATCCTTTAACGCACTCAGTAACAATCCAGAAAGTTTAAATTTTAAAACAGTAGTAGTAGAAAAACTTAAAACCCTAACAGAAACTCTAAAGCAAATGGGAAATCAGATAGAAGGCTTAAAAACTGAAACTCATGACGCAATAGATAAAAACATACTAGACTTCAATACAAAGGTAGAGGGGCTAAATAGTCTAAATAAACAAATATTCAATGTTTCCATAAGAGGACAAATACCAAACGACCTACTAGACCAAAGAGACTTGATGTTAAAGGAATTATCCTCTACAGGAGAGGTAGATCTTGATTTTGATAAATATGGTAGAGTTGAAATCAAGATCGATTCTAATGAAACAGATGGTGATGGTAAAGTTATAAAGAAAGATATACTGACTTATGAAGGTCAACAAAATTATCTTGCCTATGATAAAGCAGATGAGTCTAAAGTATCTGCAACTAGAGAAATAAAGCTATATGATAATAAAACTAAGGCTGAAAAGAGAGAAGATCCAATATCTAATATAGATGTTAAAAATGGTAAAATAAAAGGCAACATAGATGCAGTAGAAGTTATACAAGAAGCTTCAGGAAACCTAGATAAGATGGCTAACAGTCTGGCTCAATCTATAAATAAAACTCATGGTAAATTAAAAGATAAAGATAAACAAGATCTAGGAGATATATTTATCTTTGACAAGGGAAAAATAGATGCTAAAAGCATAGGGATAAATAAAAGCCTAAAAGAAGAAAACGGACTCTTACAAGCAGGTAAAGAAGGCAGTGAACAAGGTGATGGGTCTTTGGCATTAGAGCTATCACAGATTAGAAATAAAAAAACTAGTTTAGATACTGATGGGAATATAAAAGATGATTCATCTGGCACCACAATAAGTGGAAGCTATAGAGATATGGTAATAAAAGTAGGTATCTCTAAACAACATTCAGACAATATGGTTGCAAATCAAAATGTTTTAACACAACAATTGGAAAATCGTAGAGAGTCAATTTCAGGAGTATCTATAAATGATGAAATAGCAAATGTAATTAAATTTCAAAAAGCATATGAAGCAAATGCTAAAGTCTTATCAGTTCTTACAGATATGCTAGATGTGCTCATAAACAGGACAGGGGTGTAAAAGTTGAGAATAACAAACAATACAATGAATAATGCCTTTATAAACAATTTAAATAAAAATTTACAAAATATGCAGAAAGCTCAAGAGCAACTTACATCTGGAAAAAAAGTGTCAAAGCCATCAGACGATCCACTACTAGTTGGAAAGATACTTTCTATGAAAGACAATATAAAGCAAAACGAACAATACAACTCAAACATAAGCCAAAGCAAAGGTTGGGTACAAACTCAAGACACGGCACTAGCTGATGTTACAAAGACTATGAATAGAATAAGAGATCTAATAGTATATGGAGCAAATGGCTCACTTGCAGATACCGATAGAGATGCTATACAGGAAGAAGTTAAAATGAAAGTCGGAGAAATAAGAGATATTTTAAACACTAACTTTGATGGAAGATATATATTTGCAGGACACAAAACAGGAGAAGCACCATTTACAATTACTGATGGTAAAGATGGTATGTTGACTTATAATGGTAATGGTGGAAACATAGAGAGAGAAATCTCCCAAGGAGTCACTATAGAATTAATGACAGATGGTAGTGAGATAGTTGGCAAAGACAATGACTTAGGTATATTCTTAAATGAAATAATAGATGCAATGGAAAGTAGACCAGCTGATCCTGCAGACCCTTTAGATACTGGTAAAAAGGCTGATCTTGATAAACTATCAGGGAAACTTCTAGGTGAAGCAGATAAATTTATAGATAAAATCCTAAGAGCAAGATCAAAAGTAGGAGCAATAGACAATAGACTAGAAGCAGCAGAAGAAAGAAATAGATCAGAAAATATAAATCTTACAGAAGTTTTATCAAGTAAAGAAGACATAGACTTAGCAAAAACATATATGGAATATACTATGATGAGTACAGCTTATCAAACATCACTTTCAGTAGGTGCAAAGATACTTCAACCAAGCTTACTTGACTACCTACGTTAAAGTAGGGATAAATTTATATAAAGGATGTAATAAAATGGAAATAAACACTAAATATCTTGGAAAGATAAATATAGATAAGGCTAGTATTCTTTCATTCCCTCACGGTTTATTGGGACTTAAAGATAGCCAAAACTTTGTAATTGTAAATATGGAAGATTCACCCTACTTTAAATTTTTACAAGATATCAAAAATCCTAATATTTCTTTTTTGGTCGTAAATCCATGGAATTTTTTTCCTGATTATGACATAGAGCTTCCTGATGAAAAATTAGAAAATATAAATATAAATCCAAAAGGTGAAAACCTTATGGAAATATACAATATAGTGACTCTATCTAAAGAATTTAAAAAAAGCACAGCAAATCTTCTAGCGCCTGTAGTTATAAACTTAAAAGAAAAAAAAGGCAAACAATTTGTCTTAAACAACAGCCCCTACACCACAAAACATCCTCTATTTAGGGAGAGTGACTAATATGCTTATCTTAAATAGAAAAATAGGTGAAACTATAATCATAGGAGAAGATATAGAAATAACTATACTAGAACTAGAAGAAAACAGAGTAAAGATAGGTATAGATGCACCCAGAGATATAAATATACTCAGAAAAGAAATCTACATAGACATAAGTGAAGAAAATAAAAAATCACTAGAGATAGATGGAGATCCAATAGATATACTTAAAAAAATATAAAAAGGGGCTGTTTAAAAATAAACAGTCTATAAGAAAAACAGGTCCAAGAGCGCTCTTGGACCTGTTTTTTAGTATAATTAATCTACGATGAAAAATAATACTAAAATTAATTTTAAATCAAAAATCAAAAAAATGCAACTAAGTTTTAGTTTTGATTTGGCTAACAGTTTCAATGTGGATGATGAGGTTTTCCTGGTGCACAATATTATCTAGGAGATGAATTTAAGTTTTTTTAAGAGTGCCTACTCTAAAACGGGTAGAAAGCCAGTTGTAGAACCGATAACCATTTTGAAAGTATTAGTTTTTGCATATTTAAATAGGAAATATTCAGTTAGAGATATTGAAGATTGCTGCAAATATGATCTTCGGTTTCGTTGGATTTTAGATAATTGTAAAGCTCCAGACCATGTAACTATAAGTAGATTTAAGAACTTAGTTAATCCTTTTATGGATGAAATATTAAGTCAATTAGTAGACTTATTAATCGAACAAAATGAAATAGATTTAAAAAGTATATATATAGATGGAACAAAAATAGAAGCAAATGCTAACAGATACAAATTCGTATGGAAAAAATCTATTCTTAAATATCAAATCAATTTAATAGCAAAAATAAAAGAATACTTTGAGATTACTGAAAAATTATCTACTCAAGACTGTAAAAAAATTGTTTTACTAGAGTTTAATATTGTTTTACTAGAGTTTAATAATGTTAGAAATATATGTAAAAGTAAAAATATTTCTTTCGTTTATGCTCAAGGTAAGAGAAAAACAGAAGAGCAAATAAAGTATAAACTTTTTGAAGAATGGATTTATAGGCTAGAAAAATATGAAAATCATTTACAGATAATGGATAATCGAAATAGTTATTCTAAAACAGATAAAGATGCTACATTTATGAGATTAAAAGATGATCATATGAAAAATGGACAATTAAAACCTGCTTACAATATCCAATGTGCAACAAATAGTGACTATGTTATAGAGATAGAAGGATTTAGTAATCCAGCAGATATGAGAACACTAACTCCTTTTGTTGATAAAATTTTAAAGAAGCATTCTGATAAAATTGATAGAGTTGTAGCGGATTCTGGATATGAAAGCGAGGAAAATTATTTGTACTTAAAGCAAAAACAAATAAACTCTTTCATAAAACCTTCAAATTATGGAATTAAAAAGAAAAGGAAATACAAGAAAGATATATCTAGAAAAGAAAATATGAATTACTTTGAAGAAGATGATTACTATCTTTGTCACAACAATAAAAAACTTGAATTTGAAAGAACAATATATAGAAAAAACACTTATGGTTTTAGAACTGAGACAAAAGTTTATTTATGTGAAGATTGCTTAAATTGCATATACTCTAAAGATTGTATTAAATTTAAAAACAAGGAAAATTTAAAAAGAATATATATTTCTAAGAGATTTGAAAAACTTAGAGAAGAATCAGAGAAAAATATAACTACAAAAGAAGGTATCATTGAAAGAATGAATCGTTCAATTCAAGCAGAAGGCATGTTTTCATATATAAAAACTGGTATGAATTATTCAAGATTTAGGCATAAGAGCATGGATAAAATTATTGCTGAGATGAAACTTTTAAGTGTTGCAATAAATATAAAAAAATTTAGCAATAAAATAAAGTCTAATAATTTAGGATTTACTAAATATAAGCAGTTAATTTAGTAATAAAAACATTCTAAATTAAACAGAGCTTAGCAAAATCTAAGTTCTATTTATAATGCTTAGAATTATATAAACAAAAATATATTTTATCTTATTAAACTTTATGAATCACAGTTGTTAACAATAGTATAAAAAAAGAGATATTCCACAACTAATTTAATAGTTATGAAACATCCCCTTTTCACATAGAACATCTCAAGTTAAAAACTAATTATTATTTTTCAAAAAATATCTGTGAAAAAACTATAAACTCCTATATATAGCCATATTTTTCTTTATTTATTTGAATTGTTGACGTCAATTATTTCAAATATTTTATGAATTTCCTTATTTATATTTGTTTAACTTTTTCTTAATATTGGGATATGCTTTTTCTAAACGTCTGTGGACAAAGTTTTTTTCTTTGAGAAGCTTATTGTATTTTTCTCTTAGCGTTATAATGTTTAAATCTTTTCCTACTCTTACTTTAAGTATAGATCTTGAACCTTGGAGTTTGTTGTGCATTTTGTCTGCAGTTTTAATAGTTTTACTAACTCCCTTATATACAGCTTCACCTATACCTTCTGAATATAAATGAATTCTCTTTGACATTGCTTCGAGAAGACGTAAGCGCTTATTAATCTTAAGAATAGCCAATGTCGTTATAATAAAATCAGCAATAAAGTATAGAAGTAATATGACTAATAAGTAATTACCAAATCTATTGTTAAAAACAGATGTAAATTTAATAATAGATGGATGGACTAAATGTATCATAAATACAGCTCCCAGACCCCACATAATTGAAAAAGATAGGTAAATTTATCCTTTAATGTTAAAAGGCTTATCACTATAGTCCCAGCATTTATCATTAAACACTTTTTCTAATATAAATCCTGTTATATACTCTAAGATTGATGTAAACAAAACTGATCCTATAAATAAAAGTAATATCTTATCAGTTAAGGACCCCAATAAATATAGAAGTATAATCATACCAAAACCATAGATAGGGCATACGGGGCCATTTAAAAATCCTATATTAATAAATTTACCTTTAGTAACTGTTTGAAATGCAACTTCTGTCCACCAGCCTAAAAAAGCATATATAATAAAAAACCATAAATAATTTATAGATGAGTATTCCATTTTTTCCTCCAAATAGTTGTTTTTTTAAATAGATTATAACTCAAAGCTTTTTCAGATGAAAATATATTGTTTATGTCATTAAATCAATATTTATTTTAATTCTTTTTCCTAAGTGGATATATTCTCACAAAGAAAAGCCATTGAATCTCGTCTACACATTCAATGGCTGAATTATTGTTCTTTCTATATTCTATTACTTCTCGATCAGAGTTACAACTTCAACATGATTTATTTGTGGAAACATGTCTACTGGTTGAATTTCTTTTACTTTACAGCC
>CAZRHX010000060.1:0-8722 GCA_964599855.1 uncultured Tissierella sp.
ATTGGATTTACTTATATGTCTAAAAATCAAAAGAGTGATATGAAAAATATTTTCCCTAAAATCAAAAATCTTGACTATGTATCATGCTGGTTTAAATTATCATCAGATTTTATCCAAGGATCAAATATAGATGTTGGATTTGTAGCAACTAGTTCTATAACTGAGGGAGAGACTATTTCAAGATTATGGTCAAACTTAGAAGTAAAGATAAATTATGCCTATCAATCATTTAAATGGGAAAGTGAAGCAAAACAAAAAGCTAGTGTTTATTGTGTAATAATAGGTTTTTCTAAAATTAGTAGTAATACAAAATGGATTTATAGCAATGATATAGGAACTAAAGTAAAAAATATTAATTCTTATTTAATTGATGGGCCAGATGTTTTAGTAACTAGTAGAAATAAGCCTATTTGTAATGTTTCAAAAATGATATATGGTAATAAACCTGCAGATGGTGGGAATCTTATAATCGAAGATTCAGAATACAAGAATTTCATATTTCGAGAGCCACAAGCAAAGAAATTTATTAGACCTTTATTGGGTGCTGCCGAATTTTTGAGAAATAAACGTAGATGGTGTTTATGGTTAGTTGGCGCAGATCCATCAGAACTTCGTAAATGTCCATTAGTTTTGCAAAGAGTTGAAGCATGCAAAAAAATGAGAGAAAATAGTGTAGCTTCAGGTATTAGAAAATTCTCATTAACTCCTACTTTATTTGCTCAGATCACTCAACCGGCAAATGAAGATTATATATTAATACCAAGAGTATCTTCAGAAAAGAGAAAATATGTCCCTATGGGATTTTTAAAAAAAGAGACGATTGTAACCGATGCTGTACAGATTGTACCCAAAGCTACTATTTATGAGTTTGGTATATTAACATCTAATGTTCATATGTCATGGATGAGAAGGGTATGCGGAAGATTGAAATCAGACTATAGATATTCAAAAGACATAGTTTATAATAATTTTCCTTGGCCAACTCCTTCAGACTTTCAAAAAACTAAAATAGAAAAAACAGCTCAAGCAATTCTTGACGCCAGAGGATTATATCCAGATTCATCTTTAGCAGATTTATACGATGAATTAACTATGCCAGCAGAACTTAGAAAAGCCCATCAAGAAAACGATAAAGCAGTTATGGAAAGCTATGGCTTTGACTGGAAGAATATGAGTGAATCTGAATGTGTAGCAGAGCTTATGAAGATGTATGAGGAATTGACAAGTTAAAAATAATATTGGAATCTAAATACGAAAATTGGATAATAAAAACATAATAAATAATGAGGATATTAAATTTTACTGGGTAGATATATAGTGTGAAGTAAAGATAGATACTTATTAAAAACACTAGAAAAAATTTAAGGGGCCATAATCTAAGTCATAGACTAGATGGGACAAAGGAGGATATCATGAAAAAGAATATTTTTTTACTTATGATGTTATTTGTTTTCCTGCTTACTGCTTGTAAGGAGGAGACTATAGAAGTCACCCAAGTGGAAGCTATAGTCAAGGAGGTAGACATTGAGAATGAAACTTTATCAGTTGAAGGTATAGGAGAAAATAATCCTTTAGGAGATTCATCTCTAGTTGATATTAAGGGAGCTGAGATTGAAAAAGAAGGAGAGAAAGCTGAATTATCCGATATAAAACTAGGTGATAAAGTGGTCTTAGAGATTGGAAAAGTAGAAGAATCCTATCCTACTAAGACAAAGAGTATGAAAGTCAATATTTTAGAAGAAGCAAAAGTTGATGGAGAAGTTCCAGTAAAAGACGAAGATGAAACTTCAAAAAAAGAAGAGATAGGAAGAATCTTCATAAAAGAATCAGTAGACAAGATAACTATATATTCTGAAGGACTTAGTATATCGAAATTAAATCTTCTAGGATTAGAATATGATGAGAAGAAAGATACATTAGTAGAAAAGGAAAGCTTAAAAGAAAAAGTAGATATAAAGCCAGGAGAAAAGACTACTTGGGAAGTTGTTTATAGTGAAGGTAGTCCTTGTATGAAACTTGTGTGGAAACTTTCAAATGGTAAAATTGGAGATTATATTATAGCTTATAATGGAAGATATGGTAGAAATCCAGATAAGACAATTATATATTATAATAATGGTGAAATATTAGAAGAATATGAAAAAATGGAGGAAGAAGGAGAAACTGGACTTAAAGATGTTAAGCTATACTTTATATTATTTGATGAAGAAGACGCTTACTTAGTAGAGGAAGTTCATGAGATAGAGAATGTTTCTGGAATAGCAAGATTAACATTGGAGACTTTAAGAGATGTTACTCCGAAAACTAAAGATGCTACAAATCCAATTCATGAATCAACTCTAATCAATAATATATATATAAAAGACAAAATTATAGTAGTTGATTTTTCAAAAGGTATTGAAAAAAGCAACTATGGTTCAACAGCAGAAGCTTTACAGGTTCAAGCAATAGTAAACACTTTGACCCAATTCCCTACTGTAGATGGAGTAATATTTAAAGTTGATGGAAGCGAAGACATAGAAGATTGGCTGTCACATATAGGAAATGTTGATGATCCTTTTACAAAAGATATGTCAAAAGTTAAACAAAAAGCCTTGGATTAACTCCAAGATTTTTGTTTGTGATTTCCCTTTATTAGATAATAAGTATAGATAAACTCTGCATGGATCTTTAGTCTTTAAATTTTATGGAGTTAAGTTTATGTAGATATATTTAATATTTATAAAAAAGTCACTTGACAAGGGTCAGTTCAAAATGTAAGTGTTTTTATCTATTTTTTATACTACTTCATTATAGATTATGTTATAATTAAGAACAATTAATATAGTATGTCTTTTTAAAAGACGGATAATGGAGGATAAGAAATGATAAAATTGATGGCTGATTCTACATGTGATTTATCACAGGAAATAATAGACAAATATAATATAGGTATAGCTCCCTTAAACATAATAATAGAAGGTAAAAGTTATAAAGATAAAATAGATATAACATCAGATGAGTTTTATGAAAAACTAGCAAAACTTGAAAAGTTACCGACTACATCTATGCCAAGTCCTGAAGAATACTTAAAGATAATAGATAGAGCTATAGAAGAAGACTATACTGAAATACTGTGCATATGCATGTCAAGTGGTACAAGTGGATCTTATCAGTCGGCTATTATTGCAAAAGATATGTTCTTTGATAGAAATCCAAATACAGATATAAAACTATACATTGTAGATACTCTTTCTATGAGCCATGGAAGTGGATGGCTTATAATTAAAAGTGCTCAACTTATAGAAGAAGGATATAGCTTTGAGAAAATAATAGAATTCAATGAAACTTATAAAAAAAGAATAAAGCATCTGCTTTGTGTAGATGATTTAAACAATTTAATTAAAAGTGGGAGACTAACAAATGCCAGTGCACTTATAGGAAAACTTTTAAGAGTAAAACCTATTATGACAATGAAGCAAGGGAAAGGTTCTATAGTTGCTAAAGAAAGAGGTCGTAACAGAGTATTGAAATACTATATAGAGGAGTTCAATAAAAGGGTAGATTTAGACGTTACAAACTTTATAATAGTTGGATATACATCAGTTATAGAAATAGCACATGATTTAGTTAAAAAAATAAAACTTGAAACTCCTTTTGAAGATAAAATCTATATAATGCAGATGGGTGCAGCTGTAGGAACTCATGTAGGACTGGGAGGACTTTCAATGTTTTTTGTAGAAAAAAGAAATATGAAAGATGGTTTTATTCACAATGAGTTAAAAAATCTGTTGGAGAAAAAAGATGAGATTATAGAAAAAATTAAACACCAATAAAGATAATAATAAAGAAAGTTTTAAATAAGAGGCTTTGCCTCTTATTTTTTATCATTTTATTGATATAATAGATTTAGCGAAGGAGATGTATCGATTGAAAAGAGTAATTATTGCAGAGAAACCCTCTGTTGCTAAAAATATAGCTGATGCTTTAAATATTAAAGTTAAAAGAGATGGTTATTTTGAAGGAGAAGATTATATAATAACATGGGCATTTGGGCATTTATTACAGCTTTTTGATGCCAAAGACTATGATGAAACTATGAAAAATTGGAGGATGGATAGATTTCCGTTTATTCCAGAAAAATTCAAATACAAAATTAAGGTTGATAGTAAGAATAGAGAATCAGTAGATAAAGGTGCGGAGAAACAACTAAATCTCATAAAAAGTCTCATAGATAGAGAAGATGTAGAATACATTATATCGGCAACTGACTTTGATAGAGAAGGACAAGTCATAGGTGATGAACTATTTATATATTTTAATGAAAAGAAACATATATATAGAATGCTCTTAAATGAATGGACAGAAGATGAAGTAAAAAGAGGATTATCTAATTTAAAACCTAACAAAGAAATGCAAACCCTTCAAGATGCTGGGATAGGTAGACAGTGGGCAGATTGGATTATAGGAATAAACTTGACTTCAGTTGCCACTCTTAGATATAAGCCAAATGATAAAAAAATCTTAAATATCGGGAGAGTGCTTCTTCCTACTTTGAAGATAATCTATGATAGAGATAAAGAGATAGAAAACTTTAAGCCATCTACTTATTATAAATTGCTTGCAAACTTTAAAACAAAAAATGATATAGAGTTTGAAGGACTTTATTATGAAAACAATAATGAAAAATTTGATGATAAAAAAGAATTAGAAAGCATAAGTGAAAACTTAAAAGATAAAGATGCTGAGATAATAGAAAAACAAATAGAAAAAAAGAAAGATTATGCACCTTTATTATTTAACCTATCAAATTTACAAGGGCATATAACAAGCAAATTTAAAGGATGGACATCGGATAAAGTCCTAAAAGTAGCACAATCACTTTATGAAAAAAAATTTATAACATATCCTAGAACGGGAAGTGTTGCACTTGAGGAGAGTTTAAAAGAAAAGACGGAAAAAGTTTTAAATTTATTGAAAAAAGAACTTCCTTATGAAAAACAAATTAAATTCAGCATAGGTAAAAGGATATTTAACAATAAAAAAGTAGAAGGACACAGCGCTATAGTTCCAACTTATATAAAACCAAGGCAATTAGGTGTAGACGAGAAACAAGTATATGATGCAGTTAAAGATAGATTTATAATGCAGTTTTTACCAGTTGCAGAATATGAAGAGACAAAGCTTGTCTCCAAAGTAAATGAAGAGAAGATTAAAGGAGTATTTATATCTAAAGGAAAAGTTCAGACAGTCTTAGGTTGGCGTATTGTTGAAAAAATAGAAACTAAGGATGTAATTTTACCAATGCTTTCAGAAGGTGAAAGAGTAAGGATAGTATCGAGCAATATAAATACAGTTACAAAAAGACCACCTAAACTACATATTGAAAGAACTCTTTTGAGAATTATGGAGACCTGTGGTAAATCTTTTAAAGAAGATGAAGAAGATACTGATGAAATGATGGAATCTATCTTAAGTGGATTTTCAATAGGAACTCCAGCTACTCGTGCTGAAACTATAAAAAAACTTAAAGATGTTGGTTATATAAAAGCAAAGGGTAAGAACTTGACCTGCACAGAACTTGGAAAAACTATAGTTGAGATATTTCCATGTAAAGAGCTACTAGATTTAGAATATACCGGTAGACTTGAAAAAACACTCTCAGACATAGAAAAAAATAAATTTAAAAAAGAAGATTTTTTAGAGATGATAAAAGAATTTACTATAGATGCAGTAAATTCCATAAAAAATGATATATCGATGTTGTATACATTTAAAGTAGATTTAGAAAAAGGGGAAGTTAGCCTAGGCAAATGCCCTACTTGTGGAAATCCAGTAATAGAAACTGAAAAAAACTTTGGATGTGTTAATTGGAAAAATGGATGTAACTTTACAATTTGGAAAAACGATAAATATATTATATCTTTTGGTAAAACCGTTTCAAAAGAAATGGTAGAACTTCTTCTTAAGAATGGCAAGGTGGGTTTTAGAAATTTAAAAAGTAAAAGGGGAAAATTATTCTCAGCATATTTTAAATATGTTTTCAATGAAAAAACAGGATATTATAATTGGCAATTAGAATTTATTTAATATATAAAAATAAACATCTTAAATTATAGGGAGGGAAACAATGTATAATTTATCTAAATTATTCAATCCAGAAATTTTCCAAGGCGAATCTAAGACAAAGAATTATTTTGAAGGATGGTATTATAAAATAGTTGACAAGGATGAAACTAACTCTTTCGCATTTATACCTGGTGTAGCTTATGACAAAGAAGGTAATAGTCATAGTTTTATTCAAATAATTGATTCATTAGAGTATAAAACTGAGTACTTTAAGTTTCCTATGTCAGACTTTACTTATTCCAAAAAAATATTGGATGTAAGTATAGGTAGGAACAGATTTACTAAAGAAGGTATTGAAATCCACTTAGGTGATAGAGAATACCCAGTTGAGGGAAGTTTAAAATTTTATGATATAGAATCATTTCCTAAAAAGATAACTAGTCCTGGAATTATGGGACCATTCTCTTTTGTGCCTTTTATGGAATGTTATCATGGCGTAGTAAATATTCATCAAAAGATAGAAGGAAAGCTTACTATAAACAATAGAGAAGTTGATTTTACTGATGGATATGGATATATAGAAAAAGATTGGGGAAGATCCTTTCCTAAATGGTGGGTATGGATGCAGTGCAATCACTTTAAAGAGAAGGATGTTTCTCTTATGTTTTCTATTGCAAAAATACCATGGCTTAAAAATCATTTTACAGGATTTTTATCTTTTTTAAAGATAGGAGATCAAATATATCTATTTGCAACATACACAGGCGCTAAAGTCAAACATTTAGAATATAAAGATGGAAATATAGATATATTTGTAGAAGATAAAAAATTATCACTCTCTATTTCAGGAGAATATAAGAAAAGTGGAATACTAAAAGCGCCTAAAAATGGACTAATGGAAAGGAAAATATCTGAAAGTATCTCTTCAAATGTAAAAGTAGTTTTAAAAGATAAAAGTGGGAAGATAGTTTTTGAAGATTTTGGTAAAAATGCAGGACTTGAAGTAGTTGGTAAACACCTTTAATAGGTGGGGTTAAGTCTGGGTGCAGATGACTTTGCAGAACTTTTAGCTGAAGTGGCAGGAATATATATAAATGTTGGAACTAGAAATCAAGATGATGAAAAAACAAGCTTCCCTCATTATCACGGACAGTTTAATATAGATGAAAGAAGTCTACTTACTATGACTGAGTTTTATATAAACTATGCATTGGAATATTTAAAATAAAACAAACTAGCACTTTATAATATTTTTAAATTTATTATAAAGTGCTAGTTTATTTTTATGCGTAAAATTATTTATTAAATATACTTAAAATAGATTATATGTATCCGATAGTATTGATATAGTAAGAACATTTATAATAGAAACTGCAATAAGAGTTGGAATTTCAAGAAAACAATCGTATAATAGAAGGGAGAATACTTTATAAAAGAAAAATATAGATATAAAGTAGATATTGAATTTGTTTTATTAAATGATTCAACAATATTTAATTAAGAGATTGAAGATAAAGTATTAACTCATTGAATAGGTAAAATTAAGTAAAGTTTTAAATCAACCCTAGAGAGTGAAAGAAAACTTTTCTATAGGGTTTTTCTATTAATAAGAAGATAAAGGAGGTGAAAAATTTGGCAGAAGATAAAAAATTTGCAGTATTAATAGACGCAGATAATGTATCGGCAAAATATATTAAATATATAATGGATGAAATATCAAACTATGGTGTGGCTACGTATAAGAGAATCTATGGAGATTGGACAAAACCAAGCGCTGGAGCATGGAAGGAGATACTACTTGAAAACTCTATTACTCCTGTTCAACAGTATGGATATACAGTTGGTAAAAATGCTACAGATTCTGCTATGATAATAGATGCTATGGATATATTATATTCTAATCATGTGGATGGCTTCTGTATAGTTTCAAGTGATAGTGACTTTACTAAACTTGCATCTAGGCTTAGAGAATCTGGTATGCTTATTGTAGGTATGGGGGAAAAGAAGACTCCAAAACCATTTATTGCAGCATGTAATCAGTTCAAATACTTAGATGTTCTTGCTTCAACAGGACAAAATACACAAACTATAAAGAATAACAAAAAAGAAGATTCATCTAGTAATGTTTCTAAAAGTAAAAAGACAGATGATGAAGAAAAAGGTATGACTGATATAAATGTAATTAAAGCATCTATAATAAAGATGATAAATGAATCAGATTCAGAAAATCAAGCTATAAATATGGCAGAACTTGGAAATAGACTGGCTAAAAGATATCCGGATTTTGATGTTAGAAATTATGGTGATACAAAGTTATCAAGATTTTTAAAGAAGATGGGATTTCTTAAGATTGAATCAGATAAAAATGAAGGTAACTCTATCTGGGTTTCTTTAAAGAGCGATGAAGATATGGAACCAGCAAGAAAACCTACCATAATCAGTAAAAAAGGTAAGAAGCATTATAAGAAGAAGTAATATTTCTTTATTAAAACTATAATATTTAAATTAATAGTTAACATATTTTGAGATTGTTTTAATATTCACAATTAAATGTATTCATACTTTTATATTATCTAAAGTTTTTAAATTTCATTTATTTATATTTGTGAAACTATAGTTGTAAAGATAGTGCAAATACTTTAAAAAATATTAAAATAAAGTATAATACCTTAAT
>CAZRHX010000061.1:0-5620 GCA_964599855.1 uncultured Tissierella sp.
TTCTATCACTATAGGCTTAAAACCCGATTTAGCAAGCACAAGACCCGCAAAGAGACCTGATGGTCCACTCCCAACCACGACTGGACGAATCAGCCCTTGACGCTCTTTAAAGCCATAGATCCGGCTTAAATCTTTTGATTTTCTTACACCCTTCTTTGCATATCTCTTTACGAGCTTATCTTCATCTTTAACTTCTGCATCAAGAGTATAGACAAAGTGAATTTTATTTTTTCGTCTTGCATCTATAGATTTCTTAAAAATCCTTATATCTCCTATATCTTTAACAGAAATATTTAGTTTTTTAGCCAAAACTTCCTTTAATTTTGATTCATCTTCATCTAAATATAATTTTATTTCTGATACTCTTATCATTTTATTTTTTCCTTTCATCTTTAAAATATTGCTTGCAAGCTTTAATTCCTTATTCTTATCTTTATTATAATTTTTTATATATTACTGAGGAAAATCAGTTTTTATAACAAATGTAACTGTTTTATTATCATTCACATCATATCCAATAACTTCTATTTCTATAGCATTAGTATTTCTCGGTAAATAAGCTTTTCTTATATCTAGAGTAGTTCCAGGTCTTATATTTTTAGATTCATTATACTCTTCATCATTCCTATATATAGGATCTAATTCTATACCATCTTGAAAAACAATTATATATATAGAGTCAGAAAAGCTCATGCTTCCATCACTATTATTTGTCCATTCCATATTCAATGCTATGCCTTCTTGTTCTCCATATTCTTCAATTTCTGGAGTCTGTATAGGTTTTTGAGCTTCTTCAGCTTCTTGAGTTTCCTCATCATTTTCATAGTTTCCTTCATCATTAAATTGAATAAACTTTTCTACAGAATTTATTACTATCAATTTTTCTCCGATTTTAAATTCTTCTCCTATAGATGCAGCTTTAATTTGACTAGCTTTATTAGTTTCATCAGCTTTATCGCTTTCATCAGCTTTATCAGTCTCATCAGGAGAACATCCAATTATAGTTGTCATAATAACTAAAGTAAATAATAATATCAATGCTTTTTTCATTTCGCACCCTCCTTTTTTAATAATAAAATATTTATCAAGTATATACCCTGTTTTCATGGGAATATCTGAAAAGTTAAAATATACTCTTATCTTTTATTGACCTTTATGGAATGTCTACACCTTCTAGTATTCTGTATTTAGAAAAACTGATATAAAAAAGACTTAATTTTTTTGGGTATTAAGCCTTTTTTATATTCTTTATTTTATAGTTTCCATTATACTATCTGCCAGAGCTTCCATCTTTTGAACATCCTCTTGCTTCATTGATGAAGTTATCAAGACGCTTTCATCTAAGACCTTCATTTCTTTCATTTTTCCTAATATTTCTTTCATCTGTTTACCAGCTGTCGGGGCCCAACTTCCATTTTCAATTATTCCCACAGTACGCCCCTTTAGGTTTAAAGATTTAATAGCCAACAAAAAATCTTCTACTGGCGTAAATATATTTAAATTATACGTTGCAGAAGCTAGGATTATATGGCTGTATTTAAAAGCATCAGCTACCAAATAGGATACATGAGTTTTTGATGCATCATACATGACTATATTGTTCATTCCTTTTTTCACTAATCTCTTAGATAAATCCTCTGCTGCTTTTTCTGTATTACCATACATTGAACCATAAACTATTAAAATTCCTTGTTCTTCAGGCTCATACCTACTCCACTTATCATATTTATCTATAAAGAACTCTAAGTTATTACGCCATACCGGTCCATGTAAGGGACAGATAAACTTTATATCTAAACTTCCAGTTTTTTCTAATAATTTCTGAACTTGAGGCCCATATTTTCCTACTATATTAGTATAATACCTTCTAGCGGGAAGTAAAAAATCTTCTTCAAAGTCTACTTCATCGTTGAATAATTTACCATCTAGAGATTTAAAGGAACCAAATGCATCTGCTGAGAATAAAACTCCATTACTAGTATCAAATGTTGCCATAGTCTCTGGCCAGTGGACCATAGGTGCTGATATAAAGACAAGTTCATGTTGGCCAAAAGACATAGTGTCTCCATCTTTAACCACTATAGTATTTTCATTTACTTGAAAATCAAACTGTTCCATCAGATCAAAAGTCTTTTTATTGCCTATTATTTTCACTTGTGGATAACACTCTAAAACCATTCCTAAACTTCCAGCATGATCTGGTTCCATATGGTTGACTACTATATAATCTAACTTTCTTTCTCCTAAAACTTCTTTTATGTTAGCTAGGAAATTAATAGCTATTGATGCATCTACTGTATCTAGGAGCACAGTTTTTTCATCTAATAGTAAGAAAGAATTATAAGAAATTCCCTCAGGTATAGGATGAATATTTTCAAAGAGAGAAAGTCTTCTATCATCCCCACCAATTGAATATAAATCTTTAGTTATTTTTCTAACATTATGCATTTAAAGTCCTCCTTTTAAATATGCTCATAATATATTTATACCCACTTATATGTTTTTTCCTCATCTATATCTATTGTTATTTTAACTCTCCTGCTTAATAAAAACATAAGTCCTCTCATCCGACAAGTCATCTCTATAAAGATAAGCTAATCTATCGAATTTTTTAAGCTCTTCTACATCTTTGATATTGTTTTCAGCCATAAAACGCACCATTTCTCCCCTTGCCATCTTTATTAAAGTTGCTTTTTCAATCACTCTTCCATCTATAAACTCACCAAAGACACAGTTTATAAACTTTACATCTTCATTCAAATATTTACAAATATTATCACTATATTCCTTTGATGCTAGATTTATAATACAATCAGTTTCTGAAAATATACTTTCAGCTATCTTTCCCTGCCAAAATTCATATAAGGATTTATATTGCCAATCCATTAATTTAGACTTCATCTCCAATCTATAAGGGACAATGCCGTCAAAGGGTCGTAATATACCATAAAATCCTGATAATATACGCAGATGTTCTTCTATGTAGTCTAATTCTCCGTAAGTAAATACTCCCGCTGCCATATATTTATATTGTAGTCCCTCAAAAGATAATATTGCCGGCGTTAAATTATTATATAAATCCATATTTTTAATTCTGTCAAAATTTTCTTTTGCAAGCTTATCACTGCATTTCCAAATGGATTTTAGTTCTTCATATCCCAAATCCTCCAAATAATCTAATAAGATCTGGGTCTTTTCTATAAATACTGGCATTTGTCTATGAGCGAATGTATCATTGTCTATCTTCATTGTTTTAGCTGGCGAAATAATAATCTTAATATCTATCACTCCTACTATTGTACTTTACTTCCAATTTGGGTTATTCCTAAAGATCTAAGTTCCCCTTTCTCTATAATCTTATCTTTATTTCAAGCTCTTGTTCTTATAGGATTCTATCTTTAGGATAAAATGAATAGTAAAATCAATTGACTTTATTATAACTTTTTTAAAATGTTCTTATAGAGTTCGATAACCTCTTCTCTTGTAATTTTATTTTCATTGTTTTTATACCAATAAACCGATTGAATCGTTATACCCATAATAATCTGAGCTTTATATTCATTGACCATTGCTATATTGCTCTTATTTTCTTCTATATTCATATAATTTCTTAAAATGCTTTGCCCATATTCTTGAATGCCTTCTAACTCTATCATGATATCCGAATTCATTTGTATACTGAATATAAGATACAAGAGATTATCGAATTGATTTAGTAATTGTTCGAAAACCAAAATAAAGAAGTCACTTTCTCCATCATCTAATTTTTCAAATGCATTATTAAAAATTATATTCATTTTATGCTTAATGAAGAAGGTCAAAAAGTCATATTTATCCAAAAAATGCGTATAAAAAGTGGGACGTCGAATCATAGCAGCATCGCATATTTCGGTTACTGAGATTTTTTCAAATTTTTTTTCATATAATAAGTTTTCAAAAGCATCAATAAGTGCTTTATAGGTTTTTTGAACTCTTAAATCTAATTTTCCCATATATGGAAGTCATCTCCTTCATAGTTAATAAACATTTCACCTATAAGTGTTAGTTAATTATCAGATACAAGATTTATGTCTCTTGTTCTTGCTCTCTATTCAATTATAATACTAAGTATGGCAAATGTAAATAAAGAAACTAAAGTTAATTTACTTACATTTGTAATTTAAAATGGAAGAGGGAAATTTATGTCAATTATAGAAGTAAAACAGCTGACAAAAGATTATGGTCATGGACGTGGAATATTTAATGTTTCCTTTGAGGTAAAAGAAGGAGAAGTTTTCGGATTTTTGGGACCTAATGGCGCTGGAAAGACTACGACAATTCGTCATTTAATGGGCTTTATTAAAGCTCAAGACGGAGAATTATATATTAATGGAAAAAACACTTGGAAATCAGCAGCCCTGATCAAACAGGATGTTGGTTATTTACCTGGAGAGTTGGCTTTTCCCAAAGGTATGACAGGAGATGGATTCATTAAGTTTATGGCAGAAGAGAGACAGATTACTGACATGACACGGACAGAGGAACTTAAAGAGATTTTCGAATTAGATACCTCTGAATCTATTAAAGAAATGAGTCTTGGAACTAAAAGAAAGTTAGCAGTAGTTACTGCTTTTATGCATAATCCAAAAATATTGATATTAGATGAACCAACTTCCGGATTAGATCCGGTAATGCAAGAGAGATTTATTCAATTTATCTTAAAAGAAAAAGAAGAAGGAAAAACAATCCTCTTATCCAGTCATATCTTTAGTGAAGTCGACGCAACATGTGATCGCATTGCCATCATCAAGGCGGGCGTAGTGGTTTCCACAATCGAATCTGCCCAGTTGAAACAAAATACAAATAAATCTTTCAAAATTGAATTTGCTGCTTTTGAGGATTATCAGAAGTTTATGGAAAATACCGAGTTTATTATTCCTATTGAAAGACCAGAACAAAATCAGGTCAAACTGAACCTAACAGATGAGAAGATGCAAAAACTATTTACGGAATTAAGCGAAGTAAAGGTAAATTTTATTTCAGAAATTAAATTTACTCTCGAAGATTACTTTATGGACTTTTATGATCGTAAGAAAACGGTAGCTGATGGAGAGGAGAACTTACAATATGGCTTACATTGATATCAATAATCTGACTAAGGATTACGGAAAAGGACGGGGGGTATTTGGTGTGTCTTTAGAAATTGAAAAAGGAGAAATATATGGCTTTGTAGGAGTAAATGGTGCAGGAAAGACTACCACCATTCGCCACATGATGGGTTTTTTGAAAGCTGATGAAGGCAGTATCACTATTAATGGATTTGATGCCACCAAAAGTAGCGCAGAGGTTAAACACTATGTATCTTATATCCCTGGTGAGATCAACTTTCCAGGAAACACGACCGGAGAAAGATTTTTAAAGGACCAAATATATTTGTCTGGGCGAGGAAATTGGGAACGTGCTAAAGAACTGAGTAAACTCTTTCAATTAGATGTGACAGTCAATGTGCGTTCAATGAGTAAAGGGATGAAACAAAAAACAGCAATTGTTTCAGCATTTGCATCTGATGCAGATATTTTAATTATGGACGAACCGACTACAGGTTTAGATCCTCTCATGCGTGACATTTTCCTAGACCTCT
>CAZRHX010000061.1:5630-8660 GCA_964599855.1 uncultured Tissierella sp.
GAAAAAAAGCAAGGAAAAACGATCTTTATGTCTAGTCATATCTTTCAAGAAATGGAAGAAGTCTGTGATCGAGTCGCAATCATTCGTGAGGGTAAAATTATTGATGTCACTGACATGGAAAAAATCCGTTATAACAAGAATAAAGTTTACCGAATGGAATTTAAATCACTTGAAGATTTTGAACGTTTCTTAAGCTTAGATTACCAAATTGATCAGGTAAAAGCTGATGATTTACAAGTGTTTGTTCAAATTCATGATAAAGATATTAATCATCTGATTCAAGACTTAAAATACTTTGATTTAGTCTATTTTAAAGAAATCAAAGCTTCATTCGAGAATTACATTACCCAAATATTTAAGGAGGAAATATAAATGTTTTCAAAACCAATATTTAAACAAAGTATTCAAAGCAATTGGAAGCTCTGGGTAATTATTACCATTGTTGCTTCAGTGATTTTATCTGGTTTCATCATTAATTATGATGCCGAAGGATATGCATCTATTGCTGCAGCAGCTGAAGGAACTGCCTTTTCTAATTTCCTCTCGTCAATGACCAGTGTTTTAGGAAGTTTAGAAAATTTTTATAAACTAATTGCTGTTATTCTTGGGATTGTTTATGTTGTATTTACAGCAAACAATCTCGTGGTCAATGAGGTAGACTCAGGATCTATGGCTTACACTTTATCAACCCCTATTAAACGTTCAAGTGTAATCTTTACCAAATCACTTTACCTGATCCTGTCAGTTATTTTAATGTATGTAATCATTTCATTGGCCGGTTTAAGCGCTTCTCAATTGCAGTATAATAATGTAACTGGTTATCCAATCACCGATGATATAAAAGCAGCGTCAGAAACCTTAAATCAAAATGAACGTTATATATCTGAGCGTTTATATTTAATTCAAGATGATAAACAAGCTATGCGAGAAGCTGGTGCAGCTCGAGATATGGACACGGATGCTTATTCAATTTACTTGGTAGACCTTATTAACCATAGATCCTATGAAGAGGCAGCAGAAATTATCACCGATGAACGTTGGGATATTTATAAAGATGATGATGATATGGAAGATGATGATATTGAAATAACAACTGAGGAATTGACCAAAAATCCCGCTATGATTTTAACAAGCAATGACGCTTTGACAGCTGGTGCACGTGTGCAAGGAATTTCTGTTAATGAGTATCATCAATTTGTGACAGATGAAGTAGCTGATCTTGAAGATGAAAAAAATGATCCAGTAGAAGAAAATCAAGAAACAAAAGAGAACTCTCAACCAGCAGTCATGGTTACAGAAAATAATTCCGAACTCTTGTTACAGACTGTGATTGAGTCTTCTGCAAAGGCTTTAAATATTAATAGCGATCAAATAAATGAAAATTTGACCTTAATTAAAGACCCTACTGCTTTATCAGCATCTACTAAAGCAAGTGGTCTAAATGAAAAACAAATTATTACCATGGCAAACAATGCCATGGTGTCATCTGCAAGGTCTGTAGACTCAGCCTTGGAATTCGATATAGAAGCCTATTTCTGGTTGAGTCTTGGTCTACTAAGCTTGATCCTAGTCATGAGTTCTATCTCTTTCTTCGCATCGACTCTATTTAACCGTACGGGATTAGCTTTGGCTATTGGTGGAGGCATACCATTTGCTTTCTTCCTGCTCACCATGATTCAGCAACTGATGGATGATACTGCGGATACCCTGGAGTATTTAACGATAACAAGTCTCTTTGATACAGATGCCATACTGGCTGGTGGAGATTTTGGTTGGGGTTTAGTTACTTTAGGAATCATCGCTTTAGTACTATACCTAGCATCAAATATTATATTTACAAAGAAAGATTTGCCACTTTAATATTAAAAATATAAATACATTCTTTAACAAATGAAGTAGGAATGCTGATAGATGAACACTATAAAAAAATAAAGGGGATGTTTGCTATGTATCTGAAATATTCTATATGGTTTGCAATCGCATCAATTGTCCAAGCAGGAATAGTTTTAGCATCAGAAAGACTTGGTTTATCGACATTAGGAATAGTATTAACACCCACACAGTTTTTAATTCATATAATAGCCGGTCAAATGTTTGGATATTTACTTTTAGTCACTATAAGGAAAATTAAATTTATCAGAGAAAGTTATGCTTGGTTGAGTGGAGCTATCATGGGAGTTATTGCTTGGTTCGTTCTCTATCCTTTTAACTCTGCTATAGGTGCGGTTACTGTACCTTGGACTCAAGGGCTATCCACAATCCTTTCGAGTTTAACTGCTTACCTAGTATTTGGTCTTATAGTAGCTTATACAATAAAAAAAATCGAACACAATGCCCTTTAGATTTTTAAAATTCTGATGAAGCAACAAAAAAAGCCCTTTAAAAGGCTTTTTTTATTGCTTCATTAAGCTTTACTGAAGGAATCAAGATTATTATCTTTGATTTTTTACATAAATGGGACATTTGAAATATTTTCTTCTTTTGCCATTTCCTTGCTTTTTCTTTTAATTATAGTTAATTTCATCGTAATTGAGTACACATATATTGATTCAAAAATTCCATCTGCTCTTTTGTTTCAAATCCTTCTGAAATTGTTTTAATCCAAGATTGGATGCTAATAAAAGAATGGACTTTATAATTGCTTAAAACAAATGGCTTATTTAAGCATTAATTATTTTAGAAGCAATAATATCTAGATTATCTTCATGCTTATAATCATTAAAGTATAAAACAAATTCATCATCATTATACTAGATAAAAAACTATCTTCAAAAACTAAAAAACTCTAGAATATGTAAATATTCTAGAGTTTAAATATCAATTATTTAGTAACGATATTTTCTGCTTGAAGACCTTTTTGTCCTTCAACTACGTCGAATTCAACTTCTGCGCCTTCGTCTAAAGTTTTGAATCCTTCTTTTTCGATTTGTGAGAAATGTGCGAATACGTCATTTCCCTCTTCTGTAGTTATGAAACCAAATCCTTTTTCTGCGTTAAACCATTTTACTGTACCATTCATAATGTAATACC
>CAZRHX010000062.1:0-2494 GCA_964599855.1 uncultured Tissierella sp.
CCTTCTTCAATGTTTGAAAGAGCTTGATCGTATTGTTCTTGTGTGATATTACCATCCTTTAATTGTTGATCAATTCTTTCCTTCATGTTCTCAGTCATTTGAGCTTTTTGATCTTCGGTAAGTTCTGGTCTTTCAATATTGCCATTAGCTTTTCTACCATTGCCATTACCGTTACCATTACCTAAATTCATTGGTCTTTTACCTTCTTCAATGTTTGAAAGAGCTTGATCGTATTGTTCTTGTGTGATATTACCATTCTTTAACTGTTCATCCATTCTTTCTTTCATGTTCTCTGTGATTTGAGTTTTTTGATCTTCAGTAAGCTCTGGTCTTTCCATATTGCCAAAGCCAGTTCTACCTCTTTTCATTGACCTTCTATTAACAGACTCCTCTGAGATAGCTGTATTAGATGAATTTGTATCAGTGTTAGTTGGTGTATCTGTTGCAGCAAAAGCCGTGATTCCTGTAGCCATCAAAACTCCTAGTGCTAAAACACCTGAAGCAACTTTAGTTAATTTTTTCATAAATAACATCCTTTCATAATTATGTTTTTTTATTTCTTATTCTAAAAAGCATTCTTTAAAATCTTTTCCCTCCCTTCATCTCTTATTAATTAAAGTATATAAGAGCTGATTGAAGTTTGGATGTTCTCTATCTGAATTCTAACTGAACTTTATTTTAATTTTCCATAAAGAGAAATATATAAAAAACACTACAATTTATAAATTGACTTAATCAATTGTTTTCTATCTTGTTTCTAAGATTCATCATCCTTAAATCAGTATCTGCAATAGTTTCAGCACAGGACTTCAATTCATCTTCTATACTTTTAGCTTCTTTAAAGTTCTTCTTATACCTTAACTCATGCTCAAGACTTGCCCAAAAATCCATAGCAGATGTACGGATTTGTATTTCTACTCTTACTGATTCCTTTTTATTTGAGAAAAAAACAGGAATTTCAATAATAAGATGATAACTTCTGTATCCATTAGGTTTGGGGTTTTTAATATAATCTTTTGCTTCGATTAATACAATATCATCTTGTTTAGTAAGCATGTCAGAAATTTTATATACATCATCAATAAAAGAACAGACAACACGTATTCCAGCTACGTCGTTAAGAGAAGTCATAATTGACTCAACGTTTATCTCCTTTTCTAGTTTTTGAAGTTTATTTACTATGCTTACAGGTTGTTTAATCCTAGATTTGATAAATTGTATAGGGTTTTTACTACCAGTGAGAGATAATTCATCGTTTAAGATTTCAAGTTTTGTAGTTATCTCTCTGATAGCAGAATGATAGACCATCATGAGTTCCCTAAAATTTACTATTTGTTCAAAAACCTGTTCTTGTACTTGTGGAATTTGTTCGAAAATTTGTTCTGAGACTTGTGGCAATATTGTCTTCATTAAAACCATATTATTAAGATTGTTATTCTCCATTAATTCACCTCTTATACTATCAAGTATACATTAAATGGACTTGATATTGTAGTTTAAACTATATTAGTGAAACTTATTTTTCCTCCTTCATCTCTTATTAATTAAAGTATATAAGAGCTGATTGAAGTTTGGATGTTCTCTATCTGAATTCTAACTGAACTTTATTTTCATATTAAGAAGACCCCGTATTATGATATAATATATATAAACTAAGGGTGTAAGAAAAGGAGGAACTATTTTGGGACTTATTGATCGAATAAATGAAATGAGAAAAAAATATGTAATCTATAAGGTTGGGAAAGTTGAAATACCAAAATTTAAATCCGGAGAAAAACTCAGAAAAAACCTAATATTTTCAGGAACAGTTCAAGGGGTTGGTTTTAGGCTAGAGACCCATGAAATTGCGAAAAAAATAGGACTAAAGGGATGGGTTAGAAATAGGGGAGACGGAACTGTAGAGGCAGAAGTTCAAGGAGAAAAAGAGAAGATAGACTATTTAATAAACCATTTAAAGACTTTGAAAAGAGCTTCAGTTGAAGATGTTTTAATTGAAGATAGGGAAGTCCTTTTACATGATGAAGAAGAGTTTAAAATAGTTGGTTAAATCTGACCTATGGTCAAGTAGCTCTCATATTGCAAAAAACTAAATACAATGATAATATTATATTAAAATATAGCTTATAGGGTAATTGTATTAGAAAAATAAATTAATAAATAAGAGGAGATGTGTTTATGGAAGACAATGGTAAAAAGTCAATTAATAAAAGAATATGGATAGGTGGAGCTGTCCTTATATTAGTATCTTTATTGATATTTACAGTAGTTGCAATTCCTAAGATTAATAAAAATAAAGCAATTGAACAGGCCGATGCACTTATAGCAATGGGGAAATTTGAAGAGGGAATAGCTATTTATGAAAAAATGATAAACGAAGATTACTCAGATGAAATAATGAATAAAAGATATGCAGCAATAGAACTTATGGAATCTGAAGAAAACCTAAAAAAAGCTTTAGAAGCCTATGAAGATGATGACCTAAAAAAAGCTATTA
>CAZRHX010000062.1:2504-6050 GCA_964599855.1 uncultured Tissierella sp.
TTATCCAAAGTTCCAGAAACTGACAAAGAGAGATATAAAAAGGCAACAGATGAACTAGAAAACATAGAAGAAGATACTCTTATAGAGATAGATGAACTCATAAATAAGGGAAACTTTGAAGAAGCTGAAAAAGTAGCAGATACATATTTAAAAGCATCACCTAAAAACAAGAACATACAAAATGCAAAAGACGGGATAATTGCTAGAGCTACAGAAGTCAAAAAACAAGAAGAAATTCAAGCACTAGATCAAAGAGTTCTAGAAGAAAAAAGAATAAATGAAGATAAAAGAAGACAAGAAGAGATAGCAGCCGCGATTAAAAAAGAAGCAGCAAGTAAAAGCAAGAAAGAAGAAACTCAAGATATAGCAGATAATATAAAAGGAAGCTATAAATCTATTGTATCTAAACAAGCAAATCTTAGAGCCGCACCTACTCTAGGCTCTAAGGTAGTCAATACCCTAAAAAGTGGAACAATGGTATATATAGGCGACACCCAAGTAGAGTCTGCAGATAGGATTTGGTGCTTAGTCTATGTTGATGACGCTGGAATCAGTGGATGGGTTTCATACAATACTATGAACTATTCCCTTCAATAAAAGAAGCTAAAAAGTAAAGCAGTTAGGACTTTGAAATCCTAACTGCTTTACTTTTTAAATAAGACTTCTAACAGCATTTAAATATATAATTAGATAATTTTAAAGGGCGGATTTGGGTATAGTTAAATAAAGAAGCAAGGAAGGAGTGAAAACATTGAATAAAAACAAAAAAACTATAGAAGAAAATATAATTGAGATTATAAAAAAAGATAAATTAGGAAAAGATGAAAGTCTAGAGTTAATAGAAGAGCTTTATTGGGCAGATTGGGATTTGTTAAAGGAGGAATATCCAAACTATATAGATAAGATATTTCTTTATTTAAAAAAAGATGATCTGTCCAATAAAGAAATATCTCAAATATTAAAACTATATAACAATCCTCACGGAGCATATATAGAAGAGTTTTCAGATATAATTACAAAGTTATACAAAAAAGATAGGGTCAAATTTATTAAGTCTTTAAATATGGAAAAAGAAGAGTCTACAAATCTAGTATATTTATTTAGAAATAATTTTATAGAAATAGATGAAGATCCAGAATTAGCTAAAATAATAGAGTCTCAAGAACTATCAGAAGAAGAAAAAGATACAGCAGAGACTCTCTTAAAACTATATAAACATGCATGTACTACATGAGTATAAAACAAAGAGAAGTTTTCTCTTTATAAATAAATTATAGAGGTGACAGATGAAAAGTAAAAGTTTAAGACAAAAAAATATATTAAAAGATTCTTTTAAAACAATTTATAGAGCGAGTATACATCTATTAGTCTTTGAAATAATCTATAAAAATCTACTATTGATTTTATTTAAACCTATTAGAACTTCAATTATTTCTTTATTTGTTAGAGCTAAAACACAAGAAGTTTTATTTAATGAAGAGATACCCAGTTTTTTAATGAGTTTTGCAGGGCTCATATCTATCATAGCACTAACTGCCATATTTATAATTCTTATATATTATGAATTTACTGTAATTTTATTGATTTTAAATAGCGTCAAAGGCAAAGAAAAAATAAACTTAATAAAGATCAATAAAAGCGCCTTAGTAAAAGTAAAAGATACAATTAAAAATAGGAGTATAGGCTTGGCTCTTTATATTTTATTATTAATTCCAATTTTAAATATATCCATAGTCTTGTCTCTTCTTCCTACCTTATCTATAACTGATTTAATACCAAGATTGATTTACAATCTTCCAGCAAGTAGAATATTATTACCTATAGTAGGATTAGCAATCATATATTTATTTACCAAACTATTTATAGTCCTACCTATCATTATATTTAAGGGTAAAACTTTTAAAGAAGCTGTACAAATAAGCTTTAAAACAATAAAAGGCGAAGAATTTAGGGGTATTTTCTTTATAATAGCAGGAACTTTAGCTTTCTTAGTAATAAGTCGTTTACCCTTTAACATAGGAGATAGTATCAATTATAAACTAGTGAGTACATTTAGGAGCCTGTCTAATATTTCCATGAGAATATTCACACTGGCTATAACACCCATCCTATTGTCAATAAGTTTTGAAAGCTTTTCTTCTTATTTTAAATTGGGATACTTAAGCGAAGAAGAAATTAATAAAAAAAGCCAACTAAGAAAATTTGGAAAAATAGTAGAGAATATACTTGAAAGAGTATTGATATTTGTAGAAGTGGCGGTAATATTTATTGGGAAATACAAAAAAACCTTTATGCTTTTAACCCTTACTTTAATAATAGGGGCAAATGTATATGCTGAAAAAGGTGCAAGACCGCTTAAAGACAAACAAATAGTCATAGGTCATAGGGGAGGAGAGTATGGAGTTGAAAATACAGTGGATACAATTGTTTTTGTGGGCAATGAAGGTTCTGATTATGTTGAGATGGATGTTTTGCTTACAAAAGACAATATACCGGTAGTTATACATGACAATAATTTAAAGCGTCTAGCCAAAATCGACAAAAAGATAAGCGATCTAAAATTAAAGGATATTAAGGATATCACTATAGAAAGCGCTAGTAAAGAAGATGAAATACCAACTTTAAAAGAACTTGCAAAAGAAGCAAAAGGGAAAACTAAACTATTATTAGAATTTAAACTACATGGAAAAGAAAAAGAAAGTATAGTAGATAAGACCATTGACATATTAAGAAAAGAGGGAATATTAGAAGATACCATATTTCAGACAGCAGAAGAGGATCTTATAAGAGAATTCAATAAAAAATATGAAGACTTATATATGGGATATATCTATAAATCAAAAAAGAAAAGTATTACAATTAAAAAGGCATTAGAACTGCCAGTAGACTTTATAAGTGCTAAAGGATCTTTTATCGATAAAAACATGATAAGGCAAGTTCATAAATATGAAAAACCAATTTTTGCTTGGACCATAGATGATCTATATAAGGCTGAAAGGTTATTGGACTTGGGAGTAGATGGAATAATAACAAACTACCCTCTAGAGATGATTCAAGTTATAGAGAGGTATAAAAAGTAAAACTAAAAGAAAAAACTCAAGCTGTCAAGAGAAGATCTATAAGAATTAAATCCCTTGACAATTAGCATTATAAAATATAGAAAAATTATCCGATTATCTTCAATAAATATAATCACATCCAGATAAAATCCAATAGTTAGTTTCAAAAAAGAGAAAGCCAAAAGATTCTCCTATTGATTTAATTATTGCTTTTTTATTGAAAATTAGTTACCATGGATGTATATAGAGAGTTTCACTCTTGTTTTAGTCTTTTGGGAACTTGCTTTTAACAAAGTGAAGCTCTTTTTTATATGTTTAAGAGGGAGCGGTATTTTATGGGATATGGAGCAATGGTTCTAGTACTTCACAGGTATTAACAAGTTTTATTAATACACCAAGTATGTTCATAACATTCGGTGGAGCCATATCTGCAACAATTATGTCTGTTCCGGTTAAGTACTTAAAAGATGTACCAAAAAACTTAAAG
>CAZRHX010000062.1:6060-6767 GCA_964599855.1 uncultured Tissierella sp.
TTCACTATTATTTTTTTCACTTGCTTTAGTCTATATTTTTCTGGGAATATACATAATTAAATTAAATCCAAGTGAAAGTGTAAATAAATTATTTTTATACATTTGTATTTTTATGAGCATATGGTCTTTTGGATTTGCTATGGCAAATTTATCTCTAAATTTAGAGACAGCTTTGTTTTGGAGACGAATTTCTGCTATTGGATGGTCAATGTTATATAGTCTTATGTTGCATTTCTTATTACTCCTATCCCCTTATAGTAGCCTTGCAAAAGAGAAAGGACTATTTAAATATATATATATTCCTGCATTTATAAATATACATATTTTTTCATTTTCTAATAAATTAGTAGCCATGCAGTATAATTTAATAAAAACCGATTTTGGATGGGTCAACAGATCAGCAAATAATATGTTGGACTGGTTTTTTAACCTATATTATATCTCTTACATCTTGTTGAGCATCTTTATTATTTGGAAATGGAAAAAAAGCTTAAAAGACAGAAAATTAGTTAAGCAAGTTAAAAACCTAGCACTGGCAATTTTTATTGGCTTTTTATTTGGAACCCTTACAGATATCTTGGTTAGTGCAATATTTGAAAAACCCTTACCACAAATGGCTCCTGTTTTTATATTGCCTCCTATATGGGCTATGTATTATTCAGCAAGACATTATGGAATTATGGATATAGAAAAAAAATATAAAGCTG
>CAZRHX010000062.1:6777-8496 GCA_964599855.1 uncultured Tissierella sp.
ATATAATAGCTACCCAAGAAGATAGAAAAAAAATCTTTAATAATATATCAATAATTTTTTATATATCTGCCATCTTTGTTTTTTTGTCTGAATATATACCCTATAGGTTTGAAAAAGATTCTTTTAAGTTTGCACTATTAAGGGCTTTAACTTTGGCTGGCATAGGAATTGTTATAAGAATTATTCAGAATATAAAAAAAGAAGCTATAAAAGAGAATCTAACTACAATAGTTCTAGTTTCAAGTATTCCCATAGCTTTGCTTCAGTATTTGAATTATGGAGGCATAACAGTTTGGGCATTTCCTATGATAATAATAATCTCTTCTATTATATTTAGCAAACTAACACTACTTATTTGGGCTTCGTTAGTATCGATTATTACACAAATATTGATCTGGATAATTAAGCCTGAAATAACAGTAGTGATAGATAAAGATGATTATATCTTGAGAATAGTAATATTTATTGTTGTGTTTTTAACTAGCTTATATATAAACAGAATTTATATAGCTAAAATAAAAGATAATAAGTATCAGATTGCCTTTCAAAAGATGGTTTCAGATATTTCATTTGAATTCCTTAGTTTAAATCAAGAAAACTTTGACGAGAAGGTTAACAGTCTACTAGAAAATATAGGTAAGTTTTTTAATGTAGATAGGACTTATCTATTTACCATAAATCATAATAATAACACCATGACCTATTCAAATGAGTGGTGTAATAGCAAAATAAATGAAGAGGTAGGTACTATAGAAGAGATTTCTTTAGATACATTTCCTTGGTGGATAGATCAGCTCAACAAGAAAAAACTAGTATATATTGAAGATGTAAATTGTATGCCAGAAGAAGCAAGCGCAGAGAGAGAGCAGTTTGTCAGGCAAGAAGTTAAATCCTTAGTGTCAGTAGCTGTAGTAGAAGAAGATAAATTACAAGCATTCATAGGAATTGATTCGGTTTTAAGGACCAAGAAGTGGTCAGAAGAAAAGATAGAAATGCTAAATATAATATCAAATATCCTATCCAGTGGAATAATACAAATAAAGACTGATAGAGAGGTTGAATTTATGGCTTACTACGATAAGCTGACAAAACTACCTAATCGTTTTTTGTTTGAAGACAGAGTCAATAATGCAATTGACCTATCTAAAACAAGAGGAAGTTTTATCTCTATAATATTTATAAACTTAGATAACTTTAAATCAGTCAATGACACAATAGGTCATAGAGGTGGAGATGCTCTGCTAAAGCAAGTCGCTAAGAGCTTATCTGAAGTGATTGATAAAAATGGGGAGGTTGAAAGGGTAGATGTAACATTTGCAGGTATATCAGGAAAGGCAATAAATACAAAATGGGGGAATAAAATTAATCTGGAAGAGGTGAAAAAGGATATAAATAATGGGGTGACGTTCAATGTATTACAAGGCAAGCATGATATAAATGGAATCGTATTAATTGAAAGAGCAAAATATAAAAAGATAGAATAAAAAAGCTTGACATGGTAACGAATAAGTGATATAATGATAATAGATATAAAGAATAAATAAAAAAGAAAAGAGGTAATAAAAATGAAGTATAATTACAACGTAAACAAATACGGAGAAATAACCGTTTTCTCCCTTGACGAGATAATGACAGCCAGCGAGGCAGCTGAAGAATATGGTTTTGCAAAAATAACTATACGGAAGGCTTGTCAAGAGGGGAGGTTTCCTATAGGTCATT
>CAZRHX010000063.1:0-6092 GCA_964599855.1 uncultured Tissierella sp.
GTAACTATTGCCCTATCGGCTATTTTAGCAGATGCTTTATATCCTACATGAGGAACTATAGCTGTTATTATACCTACACTGTTATGAACTAGGTCTTTAGATCTCTCTCTATTAGCTGTTATTCCGTCTATACAATTTTCTCTAAAAGTTTTTATTCCATTTGAAAGAGTCAGTATTGACTCAAATAGATTATAGAATATGACTGGTTCAAATGCATTTAATTCTAATTGGCCACCTTCGGCAGCCATCGTTATAGTAAAATCATTTCCTATTACATTAAATGAAACTTGATTCATAACTTCTGGTATAACCGGATTTATCTTTCCAGGCATTATAGAAGAACCATTTTGCTTGGCTGGAAGGTTTATTTCTCCAAAACCTGCTCTTGGTCCAGAAGACATAAGTCTTAAGTCATTTGATATCTTTGAAAGACTCACTGCAAGTGTTTTAAGCGAAGATGAAGCATTCAGGAGTCCATCTAAGTTTTGAGTTCCATCTATTAAATCTTGGGCTTGTTTTAAATCTAGTCCGCTTACTTCACTTAGAATAGGGACTACATAGTTAAAGTAAACTGTATCTACGTTTATACCAGTTCCTATAGCTGATGCTCCCATATTTATAAATTTAAGCTCTTCAAAATCGTTTTTAACTCTATCCATACATCTCTTTATTACTGAAGCATATGCATTGAATTCCTGTCCTAATCTAATAGGAACAGCATCTTGCATCTGAGTTCTTCCCATTTTTATGACATTATCAAATTCTTTTGCTTTATTTAGTAAAGATCTGTGAAGTTTTTCCAATTCTTCTATTGTCTGTAACATAAGTTTCAATGCAGCTAGTTTACCAGCTGTTGGAAAAACATCATTTGTAGATTGCCCCATATTTACATGGTCATTTGGATGAACAAATATATATTCCCCCAGTGGAGAGCCTAGTATCTCATTTGCTCGGTTTGCTATCACTTCATTGGCATTCATATTTGCTGAAGTTCCTGCTCCACCTTGTATGGGATCGCATATAAATTCATCATGGAATTTTCCTTCTATTATCTCATCTGATGCTTTTATTATTGCGTCTCTTATTTTTTTTGTGAGTAAACCAGCTTTATTATTGGCTATTGCAGCAGCTTTTTTTATTTCAGCTAGTGCTATGATTTGTTCTTTATTCATTTTATGTCCAGTAATATTGAAGTTTTCAGCTGCCCTTAAACTTTGTACACCGTAATAAGCTCCTATAGGTACATCTTTTTCACCTACTGAGTCACTTTCAATTCTAAGATTCTTAGAATTCATCTAACAAACCCTCCTTAAATTTAATAATTTAGCAGTCATATCATCATTTATATAATATTCCTTTATATTATATATGTCAATTAGGTATATAATTCATACTTTTTTATATCTTTCTATTTTAAAAGCTAAAAAAGGATAAAGATTTATCTTTATCCTCAATAATTTATATTTCTTTTTCGATATGCCAAATTTCATTTACATAATCTTCTATTGTTCTATCACTACTAAATTTACCGGCATTTACTATGTTTAACCAACACTTTTTAGCCCAAGCAAGCTCATCCTTATATGCTTCATTTGCTTTATCTTGAGCATTTCTATAGCTTTCAAAGTCTTTCATTACAAAGTATGCATCAGGTCGTGAACTATGTGCACCATATATAATTGAATCATAAAGATCTCTATATAGGCCTGTTCCTGAATCATTGAAAGTTCCATCTATAAGTGTGTCCATGGCTCTTTTTAGTCCTGGTGTGTTTTCATAATAGTATACTGGATCATAAGTGTTTTCGATTTCCTTTATATCTTCTCTTCTTACACCAAAGATGAAGTTATTCTCTTCTCCGGCTTCTTCGACTATCTCTATATTTGCACCATCATATGTTCCAATAGTTGGAGCTCCGTTTAACATGAATTTCATATTTCCAGTGCCAGAAGCTTCTTTTCCCGCTGTGGATATCTGTTCTGATAGATCTGCTGCTGGGAAAAGTTTCTCCCCATATGATACTCTATAGTTTGTTGCAAATACAACTTTTATTTTATCTCTTACTTCTGGATCTGAATCTATAAGGTTTTTGATATCGTTTATAAATTTAATTATAGCTTTTGCTCTGAAGTATCCTGTAGCTGCCTTGCCTCCAATTATAAAGGTCTGTGGTGCCCTCTCTATATTTGGATAGTCCTTTATTCTATAGTAGAGATCTAGTATATGAAGAGCATTCAAAGTTTGTCTTTTATATTCATGAAATCTCTTTATCTGTATATCAAATAAAGAATTTGGATCTATATCCACACCTTCATGGATTTTTATATATTCAGCTAATTGTTTCTTTTTAGTATGTTTTATATCTAAAAATCTTCTAAGAACATCTTCATCGTCTTTATATTTTTCTAAAGATTTTATCTGTTTTAAATCAGTTATCCAGTCTTCAGAACCTAAAAGTTCTGTTATAAAATTTGCAAGTTCTGGATTTGAAAGAAGAAGCCATCTTCTTTGTGTTATGCCATTTGTTTTATTGTTAAATTTTTCAGGATAAATTTTATACCAATTACTAAGTTGGGTGTCTTTTAAGATATCAGTGTGTAGCCTTGCTACACCATTTACAGAATGACTACCATATATCGACATAAAAGCCATCCTTATATTATTATATGAACTTATTATTTCATATTCATTTATATCATTGGATGATATACCTTTATGAATAAGTTCTTCCTTTAATTTTATATTTATTTTTTCTATTATTTTATATATATTAGGAAGTAATTCTTTATATATATCTACTGGCCATTCTTCTAAAGCTTCTGCTAAAATAGTATGGTTTGTATAGGAAAAAGTTTTAGTCACTATCTCCCATGCCTTATCCCATTCTATAGCTTCTTGTATAGTCAATATTCTCATAAGCTCTGGAATCGCCACTGCTGGATGAGTATCGTTGAGTTGTATAGCATGATAGTTACTAAAATTATTTATAGTGATATGTTTCTTTTTATATTTTCTAACTAAATCTTGAAGAGAGGCTGATACAAAGAAATACTGTTGTCTAAGTCTAAGTTTTTTTCCTTCTACATCCATATCATTTGGATATAATACTTTTGAAATGTTTTCTGCATCATTCTTTTGTTTTACGGATTCATCATATTGATATTGGTTAAATTTATCAAAGTCTAAGGAAACAAGAGGCTCTGATTCCCATAGTCTTAATGTGTTTATAGTATGACCGCCATATCCTATTATTGGTGTATCGTATGGGAGAGCAACTACATCTTGATCTGCAAAACTAACTATTACAGATTCATCTCTCTTTTTTATAGACCAAGGTTCATCATGTTCTAACCAGTTATCTGCAGTTTCTATCTGAAAACCATCATCTATTTTTTGTTTAAAAAGACCATATTCATATCTTATACCATATCCATTTAATGGATAATCTAAAGTAGCTGCGGAATCTAAAAAACATGCTGCAAGTCTTCCAAGTCCTCCGTTACCAAGTGCTGCATCTTCTTCTGATTCTTCTATTTTATTATAGTCTATTCCCAATTCTTCTAGAAGATTCAATATATCTTCTTTATACGAAAGATTTGTTATATTGTTGCTAAGTGCTCTTCCCATCAAAAACTCTGCACTAAAATAATATGCATTTTTCTTTTTTTTAAATTTCTTATCTGTTTCATTCCATACTGGAACTATCTGTGCCATTATACTCTTTGAAAGAACAAAATATTTTTCATTGGAATTACATTCTTTTAAAGTTTTACCAAAGTGAACTAATGCTTCACTTTCCATTATTTCCCTTACCTTCTTAATATTCATTATATTACCTCCAATATATTTCAGTTATTTTTTTAATTTTTTCTGATAAATTTTCTGTCAAATCTTCTTTTCTTACCCTCCACGCCCAGTTTTCTACTGTAGTAGATGGTAAATTCATTCTAGAACTTTCGCCAAGTCCTAAAAAATCTTGCATAGGAGCAATGGCAAGATTGGCTGTTGAAGCCCAAACGCCTCTTATAGCTCCCCAGTTTAATCCCTCACTAAAGTTTAAATTTAAATATTTTATAGCATAATCTAATTCATCTTTAGATGCATTTTCAAACCAAGCCATTATAGGTAAGCTGTCATGAGTACCTGTGTAAGCTACCATATTTGCATCATATAAATGTGGCAGATGCTCACTTTCATTTGAATAATCAAATGCAAATTGAATTACCTTCATATTTGGAAAGCCAGTATTTTTTACAAGTTTTCTTACAGCATCAGAAACGACTCCTAAATCTTCTACTATTATATCTAAGTCTCCAAGTTTTTCTTTTATTTTATTAAACAACTTTATGCCTGGACCCTTTGACCATTTTCCCATTGAAGCATCTTTATCTCCATAGTCTATTTCCCAGAATGATTCAAATCCAATAAAGTGATCTAGTCTCAAAGTATCAAAAAGTTTAAAACTATATTCTAATCTCTTTACCCACCACTTATAGTCTTCAGATTCCATAACATCCCATCTATATATAGGATTACCCCAGAGTTGTCCTTTATCTGAAAATGCATCTGGTGGACAACCAGAAACTGTTATAGGTTTAAAGTCTTCATCAAGATTGAATAGATGTGGATTACTCCAAACATCTGAACTATCCGATGATATATATATAGGCAGATCTCCTATTATATTTACTCCTTTATGGTTTGCATATTTTTTTAATTTTTCCCATTGCTTTAAAAATATATATTGAATAAATACCCAAAAGAATATCTCTTCTCTGTTTTCTTTTTCAAATTCTAGAACAGCTGTGGAATTATACTCTTTATATTCTCTATCCCATTCTATCCAATATTTATTATCATTTTTACTCTTAATCGTCATAAAAAGTGCAAAAGCTCTAAGCCAATCATAGTTTTCCATATAGTAAGATTGCAGTTGGTTATCTATTATAAGTTTAGCCTTCTTATATGCTTTCTTTAATATATGCATTTTATTTTTATAAAGTAGTCCATAATCTACTTTTCTAGGATTCTTGCCAAAATCAAGACCTTTTAAATCTTTTTTCTCAATATAATCATAATCTATAAATTCATCTAGGTCTATAAAGTAAGGATTCCCTGCAAAAGCTGAAAAAGATTGATAAGGCGAATCTCCAAATGATGTGATACCAAGGGGTAATATCTGCCAATTTTTTTGTTTTGAATCGGATAAAAAATCAACAAATTTGTAGGCTGCTTCTCCAAAATCTCCAATGCCATAATCTCCAGGTAAAGAAGATATATGTAGCAATATTCCACTAGATCTTTTTTTAATATTAATCACCTCTCATATAAATTAAGAATCTAAATAATCGATTTAATTCTGCCTAGCCCTGTATATAAAATACTATTATAATCTATAATTATATCATATATCCTTTTAATATTCTAACTTAGGAAATTTTATCTATAGCTGTTATTTGATAGTATCTGCTTCTGTGGCTTACAAAACCTATACATTCATTAGATACATACTTTACATCTATTTGTACACGTTCACCTGGATAAGCAGCTAGCTTTTTAGAGTAGGTAGATTTAGGATAGCTTTTTCTTTTTTCTTAACTTTTAATCGCATATTTAACTACTCTTTGACGAAACCTCATCTCTTCTGTTATAATTAATTTCATAAGAAAGATCCCTCCGATTTTTGTTTGTTTGTGGTGAACAACAATTATATCAGAGGCCTTTCTTTTTTTCATGTCTTCGTGTCACAGATGTATCATCTCATATCATATTAATTATTGAATGAATGATATTATCATTTCATTGAAATACTTTTCTATATATTTACCCTCTTTTAAACTGTTTTAGTATGTCTTTACAATACCTATTTTTAATTATATAATACAAACTATGCAACTAAAACAAGTAAATATTTTGGATATTTCAATAAAGAAAAATCTAGTAAATAGATATTGTTATCTATCTATAATCATCTATTATAAAACAAAGGAGGAATTTTAATGAAAACTTTAGAAACTATAGTAAATCTTTTAAACAATTGGCTTTATTCATATATATTAATTGCTTTATTAATTGTACTTGGGATTTACTTT
>CAZRHX010000063.1:6102-8400 GCA_964599855.1 uncultured Tissierella sp.
ATTCTTAAGTGTTACTTTACTTTTAAAATTAAGTTTGGACAATTTACTCTTATTGGTAATATGTTTAAACTCATGGGAGAATCAGCGGAAATAACTAACGGTAAGAAAGGAATATCACCTTTTCAAGCGTTTTCTATCTCTGCAGCATCTCGTATAGGTACTGGAAATATAGCAGGTGTAGCAATTGCTATAGCTACTGGTGGACCAGGAGCTGTATTTTGGATGTGGATGGTTGCCTTGATAGGAGGAGCTACTAGCTTTGTAGAAAGTACATTGGGACAAATCTATAAAGTCTATGATAAAGACGGCTTTAGAGGTGGACCTGCATATTATATTGAACAGGCTCTGGGAAAAAGAGCTTTAGGTATTTTCTTTTCTGTACTCACTTCTATAACTTTTGGCTTTATGTTTAACTCTGTACAAGCTAACACAATAGCTGGAGCATTTAATCAAGCTTTCGGAGTAAATCCTTTAATTATAGGAATTATATTATTTATAGCAACTGCTCTTATAATATTTGGAGGACTCCATAGAATAGCCAATGTAACCTCTGCTATAGTTCCTGTAATGGCTACTCTATATATTGGTGTTGCTTTTTTTATAATGATTAAAAATATAAGTTTAATCCCATCAATGTTTAAACTTATAGTTACTAATGCATTTGGAGTAAAGGCAGCTTTTGGTGGAGCTATCGGTGTTGCAATAATGAGTGGAGTTAGAAGGGGACTATTTTCTAACGAAGCCGGTATGGGTAGTGTTCCAAATGCTGCTGCAACAGCTAGTACGTCACATCCAGCTAAACAAGGACTTATTCAATCTTTAGGTGTATATGCAGATACTCTTTTAGTATGTAGTGCTACTGCTTTTATAATTCTTTTATCTGGAGTACTTGAAAAAGGAAATTCAGTAGGATTAGAAGGTGTGCAGATTACACAAGCTGCTTTAAATGTACATGTGGGTGCTTGGGGCGGTAGCTTTATAGCTATATGTATACTTTTATTTTCTTTTAGTTCTATTATAGGAAACTACTACTATGGTGAAACAAATATAGAATTTATAGATACAAATCCTTTGTTTCTTACAGCCTATAGACTATTAGTTTTAATAACAGTATTCTTAGGATCTATAGCAAGATTTGGTATAGTTTGGGATATAGCCGATGTATTTATGGGATCTATGGCAGTTATAAACCTGATTGTTATATGGAAATTAGGTCCTATAGCCTTTAACACATTTAATGATTATGTAAAACAGTTGAAAAAGGGTGAAAACCCTGTATTTAATCCAACTACTATCGAAGGACTTGGAAAAGTAGAATGTTGGAATCTTGAAGATACTATCAAGTAATGATTTTTATATAAAACAAAGGGTTATCAGCTTAGCTGATAACCCTTTGTTTTATATTTTTATTCTTGTTCTGCCATTTTTTTATAAGTTTCATACTTTTGCTTAGCATTGTTTTCCGCTGCAGCAAATAATTCGTTTGCCATTTCAGGGAATGTCTTTCTAAGAGAAGTGTATCTAACTTCAGAGTTTATAAAGTCCATAAATGGTTCTTTAGGCTCTTTAGAATCTAATTGGAATGGATTTTTCCCTTCCTTTTTAAGTCTTGGGTCAAATCTATATAGGTGCCAATATCCTGTGTCAACTGCTCTCTTTTCTTGTCTTACACTAGTACCCATACCAGATCTAATACCATGGCTTATACATGGTGCATAAGCAATTACTAATGAAGGTCCATCATAGCTTTCTGCTTCATTTATAGCTTTTATAGTTTGATTCATATTTGCTCCCATAGCTATTTGTGCCGTATATACATAGCCATAAGTCGTCATCATAATACCTAAGTCTTTCTTTCTAATCTCTTTACCTGATGCCGCAAACTTAGCTACCGCACCTATTGGTGTAGATTTAGATGATTGACCTCCAGTATTTGAATATATTTCAGTATCAAATACTAGTATATTTATATCTTCTCCAGAAGCAAGTACATGATCAAGTCCACCAAAGTCTATATCATAAGCCCATCCGTCTCCACCAAATATCCAAATAGATTTTTTGATTAGATAGTCTTTTCTATCAGCTATTTCTTTTAATAACTCTTCAGCTCGTTCATTACCAAGTTTTGCATCAAGTCTTGGGATAATCATTCCAGCTGCAGCTTTAGTAATTTTTTCATCTTTCATGTTTTCTAACCAATTTGTGAAGTGTTCATTTAGTTCTGATTCTATATTTAAAGAAATAAATTCTTCCATCAATATTTTTACTTTATTTCTTATTTGTTTAACTGCTATTGCC